>NZ_JAIUIQ010000001.1:0-264261 GCF_020165735.1 Mesorhizobium sp. B283B1A | reverse complement strand
GGTGTCGAGCGAAGCTCGAGGGAGTGGGGGTCGACTGCTCACCGCTGACGAGGTCCTTAGATTCGGGATCATGCCCTGCCCCGCCCATCGTTGCGCCAGACGCCGTCATCGGCCATCAGCTCGCTCAATATGCCCTCGCGCAGGCCGCGGTCGGCGACGCGCAGCCGCTCGGATGGCCACACCGCACGGATGGCTTCCAATATAGCACAGCCGGCCAGCACCAGATCGGCGCGATCGGCGCCGATGCACGGGTTGGCGCAGCGCTGCTGGAAATCCCAGCCGACCAGCTTCTCGACCATGCGGTCGACGCTGTCGCGGTCCATCCACAGCCCGTCGACACGGCGGCGGTCGTAGCGCTCGAGATCGAGGTGGACGCCGGCGAGCGTCGTCACCGTGCCGGATGTGCCGAGCAGATGGAAATTCGGGCTGGCCTTGAGATGGCTCAACCGGTCGCGGCCATCGAAAGCAGCCAGCCGGCCGGCGACGTCATCGACCATGGCGGTGAAAATCTCGCGCGTCACCGTGCGGCCGCCGAAACGTTCGGCCAGTGAGACGACGCCGACCGGCAGCGACGTCCAGGACACGATGTGGTTGGCGAGCCGCGGCGAACGGCGGCCGGTGAGGTCGATCAATGCGATTTCGGAAGAACCGCCGCCGATATCGAACAGGACGACGCCCTGCGTGTCGCGTTCGACCAGCGAACCGCAGCCGGAAACCGCCAGCCGCGCTTCGGTCTGGCGGTCGATGATCTCGAGCTTAAGCCCGGCCTCGCGCTCGACGCGTTCGAGGAATTCGACGCCGTTCTCGGCCGAGCGGCAGGCCTCGGTGGCGATCAGCCTGGCCTTCCTGATCTTGCGGCCGCGCAATTTGTCGCCGCAGACCTTCAGCGCCTCGACCGCGCGGTCCATCGCCGGCTGGCCGAGCCGGCCATTGGCGGTCAGCCCCTCGCCCAGCCTGACGATGCGCGAAAAGGCATCGATGACGCGGAACTGGCCGTGACGCGTCGGCACCGCGACCAGCAGCCGGCAATTGTTGGTGCCGAGGTCGAGGGCCGCGAAGACGGGAAGCTCGTGCACCGGAGGCCGACGGGTGCCCTGTTCGGGGCGTGGTGCTGGAACGACCGATGCGATCGCCGCAGCCGCCGACACAATAGGCGCCACTGCCAGGACCGCGGCCGTTCCCGGCACCGGTGACCGATTGTCCTGCGGACGCGCTTCATCGCGCGCGAAAACCTTGCGCCCGCGCCTTCGCTTGCGCCGCTTCTTGGGCTTGCCCTTCTGGTTATGGGTCGCGTCGCCCGCCTGCCCGTCGGCGGAGCGAGGCTCCGTCGGGCGGCGTTGCTGCCAACCGGCCGTCCCCGAGCCCGATGGCCCTGGGGAAGCGCTGGACGCGCCCACCTCCGGCGCGCCTGCGCCGGTGTCGCGGTCTTCCACTGTCGTTCCTTCCGGCGCCGCGCGAACCGGTGACGGACGCAGCAGGCGCTTTGGCATGTTTCAAGTTGCCGCCAGACTAACAGTGCCGCGCCCGATCACCAAGAGCCGGTTGCTGAATTTTGCCGGCTGGCTGCGCGGCCGCCTGCGCGACAAGTGTTCGCGGTTGAATAGCCGGCTTCGATGAGGCATTTCTGAAATGGACTGAGGTCACCGGGCAGCCGGCCTCCCACCATCAGGCGAAAAGGAAGCGGAAACGCAACGCATGGCAGTCAGGCAATGAACTGGAGACGCTATTTCTGGCCGGTCGTCGGCATCGCCGCGGTGATCTTCTCACTGCTGCTGCTCTGGCACGAACTGCGCGGCATTTCGCTCGACGATGTCTGGGAAGGTCTCGCGGCCATTCCAACCCGCGGCTGGGTCCTTGCGGCCGTGAGTTCGGTCATCGCCTATGCCTCGCTCGCCGGCTACGACCACATCGCCCTGCTGCATATCGGCAAGAAGGTGTCGTGGCTGTTCGTGACGCTCTGTTCCTTCACCACCTACGCGCTGTCGCACAATATCGGCGGCTCGGTGTTCTCCGGCGCCGTCATCCGCTACCGCGCCTACGGCACCAGGGGCCTGACCGGCCAGGATGTCGGCGTGCTGGTGGCGATCTGCTGGATCACCTTCGTGTTGTCGACCATCCTCGTCTCCGGCCTCGTGCTGGTCTTCGAGCCGCAGGTTCTCGACCGGTTCTCCGGCATTGCCCATCACGGCCTGTCGGAAGCGGCGGGCATTGCCATGCTGATCCTCGTCGCCGCCTACATATTCGGCAGCTGGCTGCACCTGCGCCCGCTGAAGATCGCCAGCTTTCAGCTGCATTATCCAGCACTGCCGATCGTCGCCAGGCAATTGCTGGTCGGCCCGATCGAACTCCTGGCGGCGACCGCGATCATCTTTTTCGCCCTGCCCGAGACCCACAATCCCGGCTACTTCGTCGTGCTCGGCGTCTTCCTCGTCTCGTTCTCGATTGCCCAGATCTCGCACGCGCCGGGCGGCCTCGGCGTGTTCGAGGTGGTGTTCCTGGCCGGGCTTTCGGACATGGACCCGGTCGGCGTGCTGGCGGCGCTGCTGGTGTTCCGGCTGTTTTACCTCATCATCCCGCTGATTCTGGGGCTTGGCGTGGTGCTGTTCTTCGAACGCTCGCAGTTCAGCCGGACGGAGAGCTGAGACGCGTTCGCCGGCCGTCTCCCCGTTCGCGGGGAGACGGCCGGCAGGCGGATGAGTGGCAGCGCAAACTTTGTGCGATTGGCCGATTTGAACCGCAGAGCAGGCTTGACTATTTTCCGCTGGCGGCTACAAGGCAGCGCTCAAGCGGCTCAGCCGTTCGGCCCGCGCGGTCCATGACCACGCCTGCTGGGGAATAGGTTAACGGTAGACCCACGGACTCTGACTCCGTTAGTCCTGGTTCGAATCCAGGTTCCCCAGCCAAACAAAATCAATCACTTAGCGACGAAACCATGTGCTAGCGCCTGAAATCAGTAGCAACATAAGCCCTTGATTTATAAGGCGTGGTAATGACCGGAGGCTGCGAATAGCAACATGCAGTGCGGCATAACGTCAGTTGGCGGCGAGCATCGCACTCCATCAATTGATGAGGTGGTCAGCATGGCGCCCAGGCTCAACGAGTGGGCATCGATGGCTGCGCATGCGTACGGTCTTTATTCGGGCATCAACGCCGCTATCGCAGCGGCTCCCGACAAGTCCGCATCGATAGTCCATCATGCTGACGAATTCCGGATGATGTCGGCATTGCTCTGCATAGTTCGGGTATTCGCGACGATCGATCGGGCAAGCATAGTCTCGCTCCAATCGGTCAACCGATTTCTAAAGTCTGATAGTGCCCTCTCATGCGTCGCCGCAGCGTACGCCGGAACCGACGATGCAGCGAAAATTGACGTTGCGAGCGGGACATGCGGACGTTCGATCCAGCGCTTTAAGACCGAGTACGCACGGATCGACTGGTCCGTTCTCGGTCGGCTGCAGAGTTTTCGCAATTCCGCGATTGCCCACATCCGTTGGAGCGAAGTCGATCGGTTTGTCACCTTTGGCGAGTTGGAGGCGTTGGTTGAAATTGTCGGACGGCTCGCAGGCGAAACAAGCCTAATGACAAGTGGTTTGAACAACTGGCCTCATGAGCACCAAGAAAGCGCGCATGAGAATGCGAAACACAAATGGAGCGCAATTTTCACTGCGGATCATCTGGACAGGATCGACTACTAATTTTGAAAAAAAAGAGGCCCGCCGGAAGCGAGCCTCCTTGGTCAGCACTAATGTCTTATTGCTAGCCCTGCTTATCACGCTAAACCGGAATGCGCTTTGTTTTGATGTCGACAAGCCGCCGTACCGTTAGGCGGGCACGCTCCGCTGCAAGCGGAATGAAAACCTCGGCCGTCATCTGGTCGCCGGCGGTTGCAGCGCTCGCACCGCATTCGGTAGGGAGCTTGCCGCACCTCAACGTCGCCGAGCACGCGTTGCAAGTCGGCCGGCATATAATAGCGCCAGCCAGGGCAATAATCGCACCGGACGCGTACTAGCTGCCCAACGTCATAGGCTTTGCTCAAGCACCATATGATTCTGCTGGTCGGCTGTTGTTCTCCGGCACAGAGAACGAAATAGGAACAAATGCCTCCGGCGGTCAAGTGGACTGGGCGTGAATCCTATGAGACGATCCTTGCCGAATCGAGAACGCAAATGCCCGCACGCCATCTCTTCAATTATAAGAGCCATCAGCCCGCCCTCTACCAAGAAGGGCAGTACCTGTACTCGATGGGTGGTCAGCCGAAACACTGGCTGGATCGGGAGTACGGCTATTCCTGCGAAACTCAAAAGCCGTCTCTTTGGGTCGATGGGAAATACGTTTACGGCCTAAAGGCGGATGGGACGCCATTAGGCACTGAGCCTGCCTTCTACTATGGCGATTGATACCGCGTTTCCCTCATGAAAAAGGCAGATGCGGAGAAAGCGATACGATCACTGTCCACGCAATGGGCGAACACGCTTTCCGACAAAGAGCGGGAACATCCTTCCTTCTCGACGTTCAAGACGTGGCTGTCAGCGAATAGGTATGGTGGATATCTCGACTTCCGCTCCGTCATGGGGCCGGACTACGATGCCGAGGCTTGGTTTGATGAGGAATTGGGGCAGATGTGGAGGCGATGACGCTCTCGCATCCTTTACAGCGCAATTTGACGATGTATTTCGCTAGTATTCAACGCTATTTACAAATGTAACTTTTTGTGATACAAGCCTCTTCGCTTCGGCTTTGATGTGTTCTAGGTGCGATTTAGCTCGGCGAGCCGAAGCGAAGAGGCTGAGCCGGCCTAAGCTTAGTGCCCTGCGCGAGCATCTAACTGCAAGTAAAACTGCCTTTTTTATCTTCAGCGCAATTGCGTCGGGTGCCATTTGGGATATCCTAAAACCGATTTTGGTTTGGATATACTACAGTTTTTACTGAAAAATTTCAAATTAATTCATTTCTGCTGCCCCTTCGGACACAGATTTCTTTGCGCTGCCTCCCCGCGAGAGGGCTTCACAGACCGAGTGTCTGACGGGCGCCCAGATGCACGAAAACTGCCGAAGGTGCCATCGTCTCATGCACGGCAGATTGACGGGTGGCCTCGACCAAGACGGCCGCTGCCTGTTCAACCCGGTCGGCCGCATGGTCGACTTGGTCGAGCTTCTTCGCCAGCCGACCGTGCAGCTTCGAAAGCCGTGTTGCATGATGGGCGGCGCTTCGCTTTCGGCCGTCCAGATTGAGCGGTTCAAAAAACATGGGGACCTCACTGTGCGCAACGAATCCTTACGCCGGCTTCTCACGGTTTGCGATTCCTTCAAAAGGACGAGGCCCTATCCCTTTGATCCGACCCGGCTCCCTCCTCAGAGGCAAATAACGCGTTGGTCATGGCAGTCGCTGCCGGGCTAAGCTCCGCAAAGGTTTTTTGCATTGGGCTCCATAATGGCCACTGACAGCCAGTACATTCTCGAAAGCATCAGCCAAGGCTGCGCGGTGCTGGCCGATGGCGAATTCGTCATCGACAGGCTGGTGAAGTATGTCGGCAACGGAAGGATCCGTTGGCACGTCGAGTTTCGCGGGCATCGCGTCGAGTTCACGACCGGCCAGCTCAAGAAGCAGCCTACCTTCCGCAGGAAGGTACTCGAACAGGCTGGCGTGCTGCCGCCCCAGCGTGCCGGGACCAATTACAGGCGATGGGCACTCGACCTGAGGAAGAATGCCATCGAGCTTCCCTGGCGCGATAGGCCTGTCGATGCCGGTTTTGCCATCGACAGGCTCGCCAGCCATGGGGATGGCCGCTGGACGGTTGAATACCAAGGCAAGGTCATCAAGTTCACGACGACCAAACTCCGCCGGCAAACCAGTTTCCGCAAGAGGATGCTGCTCAAGGCCAAGGTGCTGCCGCCTCAGCTGGATCCAGTTGCCTATCGGAAATGGATGGACTGGCTCATTCAAAACGCCACCGAGGCTGCCCCGCATGCCGACGATGCCTTGACGAGCGAGAAAAGTTGGCTTGACGACCTGCCAGAGCTGGCCGGATGGCAAAATGAAGCGGTGCCCGAAGGGACCGACTAGTCAAACTTGAATGGAAGACATGGACCGCTTTAACCTCGGCACCTACCGCCGCCCTATCTCCACCCGCTCTACCGAGACCCAGCGATGGTTCGATATCGGGCTGAACTGGTGCTACGGCTTCAACCATGAGGAAGGCATGAAGTGTTTTGAGAAGGCGCTGGAGACCGATCCGGACTGTCCGATGGTGCATTGGGGCATCGCCTATGCCGCCGGGCCTTTCTACAACCTGACCTGGAAGGAACATGGCGAGGCTGAAGCGAACAGCGCGACCAGGCGATGCTTCGAGCATGTCCAGCTCGCGCGCGCCAATGCCGGTATTGCCAGCGATGTCGAACGGGCCTTGATCGAGGCGCTGGCTTGCCGTTTCCAGAAGCCGCACAAGGTGAGCCCACAGGAATTCGAACAGTGGGACGATGCCTATGCCGCCGCGATGCGGCTGGTCTACCAGGATTTTCCCGATGACCATGACGTGATGGCGTTGCTGGTCGAGGCGTTGATGATGCGCACGGTGCGGCGGCTGTGGAACCTCAAGACCGGTGCGCCGGCGCCGAACTCGGATGTCATCGAGGCGCTGGGGGTGTGCGAGCGGTCAATCCGTCTCGCCGATGAGGCCGGCGTCGCCCAGCATCCGGCGATCGTCCATCTGCACATCCATCTCTTGGAAATGTCCACCATGCCGGAACGCGGCATGCGCTCGGCGGATCTGCTCGGGCAAATTTGTCCCGATGCCGGGCACATGAACCACATGCCCGGCCATATCTATGTGCTGTGCGGCGAATACGAGAAGGCGAAGCTCGCTAGCGAAAAGGCGGTGCGCGCCAACGACCTCTATCTCGCCTATGCCGACGAGCCGACCTACTATCTGCTCGGCTGCTGCCACGATCTGCACCTGATGATGTTCACCTGCATGTTGTCAGGCCAATACCGGCCGGCGCTGTGGGCCGCCGACAAGGTGCGAAGCCTGGTCGTGCGCGACGTGGTCGCCATCCAGGATCGTCCCAAGCTCACCCAAACAGTGGAAGGCTATCACGCGATGAAGTCGCATGTGCTCGTGCGCTTCGGTCGCTGGCAGGAGATCACCGACGAACCGATGACGGCGGAGCCCGGCCTCTATGTGCTGACGGCAGCCATGCAGCACTACGCCAAGGGCGTCGCGCATGCGACGCTGAGGCAATTCGCCGAGGCCGAGCGCGAGCGTGAGCGGTTCCACCGGCATGTGGAAAGCATTGCGCCGGAGCGGCGTTTTCTCAGCAACCCGACGCGCGCCTCGCTGGCTGTCGGTGCTGCCTTGCTCGATGGCGAGCTTGCCTACCACCAGGGCCGGCATGAGGAGGCCTATGGCCATCTGCGGCAAGCGGTCGAGTTGGACGACAATCTCTCCTACACCGAGCCATGGGCGTGGATGCACCCGCCGCGCCATGCGCTGGCCGCCCTGCTGCTCGACCAGGGCCACGCCGAAGAGGCCGAGCAGGTCTATCGCGACGATCTCGGCCTCAGCGGCACGGTGCAGCGCTGCGCCCAGCACCCGAACAATGTCTGGGCACTGCATGGGCTGGTGGAATGCCTGACACGGCGTGGCGAGGGCGACGAACTGCCCGCGCTGCAGGAAAGGCTTGCCGTGGCGTTGACCAAGGCGGACGTGCCGATCACCTCGTCCTGCCTGTGCAGGACGAGCGTACAAGCGGATCATTGCTGCTGTCATTGACAGAGGGCTGTTACGGCAGTGGGCTGTCGCGCTCACGCGAACGGCACCTTCCGCTACGAGAAGATCTCCGCCAACTCGTCGACGCTGACGCCTTCCTTGACCTGGCGCAGTTCGACATAGCTTACCGCCGTGGCGACGGAGATCACCATCGATACGATGGTCTGCACCAGGGCGGCCAAGACCGCAGCGGCAATTCCGTGGAAGAGATAGATGACCACCGCGCTCATCGACTGGATGACAAGTGCTATGATCATCAGGATCAGGAAAAGCCCGAACAGGGCCCAGCGGCTTCCCTTCGTCAGCGCGCGGCTGCGCGACATCGAACCGAAGACGCCGAGCCGCTCCTGGATAAGCACCGGTATCGAAACCGACCAGCCGAGCCAGAGGATGATGCCGGGTACCACCAAAGCAATCGAGGCAACGCCAACGCCAAGCCCGACAAGCAAGCCGATCCCGAGCGTCGGCAGCAAATTGCGGATCGCCACGCGGATGCAGTCGCCAAAGCTCGGCCTCTTGCCGTTCAGATCTTCGATCGCCGCTCGAACAAGACTGGACTGCAGCAGAAGCGAAAGACCGACATAGAGTATTCCAAACACCGCGAAGCCGACGAAATAGCCGAATGTGTAATTCGCGGTCGCCACGGCAAGACTAGCCGGATCTCCAACTGCGCGGGCAGCCGGGCGCGCAAGCTGCGAAACAAGATTCGGCAGTCCTGAAAATACGGCGGCAAGGCCAATGCAGAGCGCGATGTTGCGGCCGATAACAGCAAATGTGTTGTTGAACACCCTGCCGATATCGAATTTCTCTCGCCGTGCCAATGTGGTTGAAGTCATGACGTCGTCCCCTCCTCACCGCGCCTGCCAGGCGGTGTTCCCGACTGGTAATCTGTCAGTATTGATAACCGACGTCCAATCACTTGCAATTGCCGTGCAGCATTGCCAGTGTTGGCGACGAACCGTGGGTTGCAGGGAGCGAGCGGGTGACAGTCGCACAGCCGGACACGGCGGACGCCGAAGGGCTGGCAAATCTGCACGAGCAGCTGCTGGCGGACCACTCCATCCAATTCGATCTGCCGAGCCTGGTGCCATCAGAACCGCCGGCATGGCTGAAGCCCGTGCTGGAGATGCTGGCGCGGATAGGCCCCTACATGATCTACATGTTCTGGGGCGCGGTGATCATCGGTGTGGCGGTCATCGTCCTTCTGGTCGCACTCGAAGCCAAGGGTGTGGCCTGGCGCCTGCCGTGGCGGCGCACCCGCAAGGAAGCGGAGGCGCAGGACGACTGGCGCCCGGATTCCAGCGCGGCGCAGATCCTGCTCTCCGAGGCTGACGCCCTCGCCGCGCGAGGCGCGTTTGACGAGGCGGTGCATCTCCTGCTTCGGCGCAGCGTCGCCGACATCGCCGGACGGCTGCCCGACTTCCTGCGCCCATCGCTGACGTCGCGCGACATCGCAACTGCACCATCGCTTCCGTCGCGGGCGCGCCAGGCGTTCAGCGAGATCGCGCGCATCGTCGAGGCGGCGCTCTTTGCCCGCCGGCCGGTCGGCGCCGAAGGCTGGCAGCGGGCGCGCGGCGCCTATGAGCGATTTGCCTTCAGGGATGCCTGGACATGAGCGCGCCGGCTGCCGAGACAGCGCAGGAACCGTTCAGCCGCAGAACCCTGTTTTGGGGCATTTTTGCCAGCCTGCTGGCCGCGGCCGCATTCTTTCTCCTGTCCACCTATGCCCCGGATTTCCGTCAGCCCGGCGGCGGCGCCACCCCGCTTTCCAAGGGCGGCTCGGGCTATGCCGGCATCGTCAAATGGCTGCAGTTGACGGGAACGCCGGCACCCATGGCCCGAAACCAGAAAGATATCAGCACAGGCATATTGTCCGGGTTCCTGCTGATCGTCACCATCTCGCCAGACAGCGACCCCGCCGCGCTCGACCGCATCGTCAGGCTTCGCGCGAACAAGCCGACGCTCTTCGTGCTGCCGAAATGGCTGATCCTGCCGCTAGAGGGGCGCCAGGACTTTGAAATGAAGATCGAACGGTTGCCGGATACGGTTGTCAACGACTGGCTCGGCCACATCGTCAAGGCAAAACTCGGTGTCGGCAACAGCACGGTCGGGCAGATCGACGTCCGCGGCCATATGGTCGCCGCGCCCGATCAACTGCTATGGATTGCCGACGACCAGCCGCTGATCGCGGCAGGCAACGGCAAGGCGGTGCTCTCGGAGATCAAGGACAAGCCTTTCTACGTCCTGACCGATCCGGACCTGATCAACAATGCCGCGCTGAAGGACTTCACCAAGGCCCAAGCGGCACTCGATCTCATCGCCTCACTCGAACCGGCCAAGGGCGCGGTTATGTTCGATCTGACGCTGCACGGTGCCGGCCAGAGATACGATCTTGCCAAATTGCTGGTCGAACCGCCGTTCCTGGCGCTGACGCTGTCGGTGCTGGCGGCGGCCGCCCTTGCCTTCCTGCATGGTCTCGGCCGGTTCGGTCCGCCACGGGCCGAGGGCCGGGCGATCGCCTTCGGCAAGCGGGCGCTGGTCGACACCACGGCGATGCTGCTCAGGCGCGCCGGGCGGTTGCAGGAGCTCGGCGACCGTTATGCGGTGCTGATGCGTGCGCGTGCCGCAGCATTGCTCGGCGCGCCGCAAGGCTTGCCAGGCGAAGCGCTCGACCGCTGGCTCGATTCCCGCGACCACGGCGAAACCCAAGGCTTCAGCCGTCGCTTCAAGGCCGCGAACGAAGCCAGGAATTTGGCTCAAATGCATGAAGCAGCCCAGGAGCTGCATGGCTGGACGACAAGGAGGCTCGGTGAACGTCGATGATGTGAAGGCCCTGGCGACCGCGATCAGGGAAGAAGTGGCAAAGGCGATCACCGGACAGCGCGACACGGTCGATCTGATGCTGACGGCATTGTTCGCCGGCGGGCATATATTGCTCGAAGGCCCGCCAGGCACGGCCAAGACCATGACCGCGCGCTGCTTCGCGCAGGCGCTCGGCGTCGTCTATGGGCGCATCCAGTTCACGCCTGACTTGATGCCCGGCGACATCGTCGGCTCGAACATCTACAATTTCCAGACCGGACAGTTCACGCTGACGCGCGGGCCGATCTTCTGCGACCTCCTGCTTGCCGACGAGATCAACCGCACGCCGCCGAAGACGCAGGCAGCGCTGCTGGAAGCGATGCAGGAACACGCCGTCACCTTCGACGGCACGACGCATCCGCTGAGCCCGAACTTCATGGTGGTGGCGACACAGAACCCGATCGAGCATCAGGGCGTCTATCCGCTTCCCGAAGCCCAGCTCGACCGCTTCCTGTTCAAGCACAAGGTGAGCTATCCCGACGCGCGGGAGGAACGCGCCATCATCGTCCATCATGGCGGCGGCTCCGCTTCCCACGACATCAAGCAGTACGGCATCACGGCGCAGGTCGACCGAAAGACGCTGGAGAAGGCGCTCGCCACCGTCGGCGACGTCACGCTGGTCGACGATGTCGTCGGCTACATCGCCGCCCTCGTGCGCGGCACGCGCGAGAGCCCCGACCTCGAGGTTGGCGCGAGCCCGCGCGCGGGCGCCATGCTGGCCCGCGCGGCACGCGCCAGGGCAGCGCTCGACGGCCGCGCCTATGTCATCCCCGACGACGTCAAGGCGCTGGCGGTGCCGGCGTTGCGCCACCGCGTCATCCTGTCGCCGGCGGCGCAGATCGATGGGCGGCTGGTGGAGCAGATCGTGTCAGATCTTGTCGACCAGACGGAAGCACCGCGTTGATCTATCCGAGCGGCCGCGCGGTCTGGGCAGCGGCGGCGGGCGCAATCCCCGCCTTCCTGATCGCGCTTGCGCTACCCGCTTTCTGGTATCTCGGCCTGTTGTGGATCTGCATCCTGCTTGCATTCCTGGCGGTCGACGCGGCTGCCGGGCGTGGACGTGCCTCGCTCACCGCCAGCCTTTCCGCGCCACCGCAAGTCGGCGTCGGCGGCCGTTTCACCCTCCATGTCGCGGCCAGCCTCGGCGGGCGGCCGCGCGCGCTGCAGGCGCGCGTCGGCTACGATCAGCGGCTGGCGCCAGTCGCCGGCACCGGCGGCGCGCTGCCGGCCAATGGCGGCACGCTCGACCTCGAATTCGATGCGCTCAGGCGGGGCATCGCCGGCTTCGACCGGCTGTGGCTGCGCTGGCGTGGCCCGTTCGGACTGATCTGGAACCAGGTCGTCCTGCCGATGGACCGGAAAGTCGCGGTGCTGCCCGATGTCAGCAGTGCCCGCGACGAGGCGATCACATTGCTGCAGCGCTCCGCGCTTGTCGACGGCCACGCGCAAAGGCGGGCCGGCCAGGGCCGCGAATTCGAAGCGCTGAAGGACTATCAGCCCGGCATGGGCCGGCGGATGATCGACTGGAAGCGCAGCGCGCGCCACGGCAAGCTTCTGGCGCGCGAATTTCGCGTCGAGGAGAACAACAACATCGTGCTGGCGATCGACTGCGGACGGCTGATGTGCGAGCCGGTCGACGGCGTGCCCAAAGTCGACCGGGCGGTCACGGCAGCGCTGTTGTCGGCCTTCATCGCGCTCAAGGGCGGCGACCTCGTCAGCCTGTTCTCCTTCGACGCCAGGCCGCGCGTATCGAGCGGGGCGGTACGCGGCTCGCCGAGTTTCATGATGATCCAGAAGCGCGCCGCCGAGATCGACTATTCCAGCGAAGAGACCAATTTCACCTTGGCGCTGACGACATTGGCGGCCAAGCTCGACAGGCGCTCGCTGGTCATCATCTTCACCGATTTCGTCGACCCGATCAGCGCCGAGCTGATGCTGCGCACCGTCGGCCGGCTGACCGAGCGGCATCTGGTGCTGTTCATGCTGATGAAGGATGCCGAGCTGGAGGCGCTGGCCGACATGGCACCCGCCACCCCGGAGGATGTGGCTCGCGCGGTCACCGCCGGCGGCCTGCTTCGGCAACGGCAGGTGGTGATCGGCCGGCTGCGGCTGCTCGGTGCGCATGTGATCGAGGCCGATCACCAGCGGCTCGGCCCGGCGCTGGTCGAGCGCTATATTCAGCTCAAGGAGGAGAACCTCTTATGACGCTGCGCGCCGGCACCGATGCGGTACGCCAGTCGCTGGCGAGCTTCCGCCAGGAGCGCGAGGCCGACTGGAAGGCATTCGAGGCGCTGCTTGCGCGTGTCGAGAAACGCGCCCCGCGCACGCTTTCGGAAGACGAACTGCTGTCGTTGCCGCTGCTCTACCGTTCGGCGCTTTCTTCACTGTCGGTCGCCCGTGCGACATCGCTGGACAGCGCGCTGATCGCCTATCTCGAAGCGCTGTGCCTGCGCGGCTATTTCTATCTCTATGGCGCGAAACGGGGCTTGCGGCACCGCGTCGGCGATTTCTTCCTGCGCGACTGGCCGGCGGCAATCCGCGATCTGTGGCGCGAGACCTCGGTCTCGGTCGGATTGACCCTTGTCGGCGCCATTGCCGGCTACTGGCTGGTCGCCTCCGACAAGCGCTGGTACGACGCCATCATCGCGCCCAGCCTTGCCGGCGGCCGCAATCCGGATTCGTCGGTCGAGGCGCTGCGCAGCGTGCTCTATGATGGCGGCAGCAGCCACTTCCTGTCGGGATTTGCCGCCTATCTCTTCACCCACAACACGCAAGTGGCGATCCTGGCGTTTGCGCTCGGCTTCGCCTTCGCGGTGCCGAGCGTCCTAATCATCCTGATGAACGGGTGCATGCTCGGCGCGCTGTTCCAGGTCTACGCCGCCAAGGGGCTGGGCTTTGAGCTTGGCGGCTGGCTGTCGATCCACGGCACGACCGAACTGTTTGCCATCGCGCTGGCCGGTGCCGCGGGCATGCGGATCGGCACGCGCATCGCCTTTCCCGGCGAATTGACCCGTATGGCCGCCGCCGCTCAAGCCGGACAAGTGGCGGCGATCGTGATGGTCGGCGTGATGGTGATGCTTTTGTTTGCCGGCCTGCTCGAAGGCATCGGCCGGCAGACGATCACCAGCGATGCGACCCGCTACGCCATTGGCGGCGGCATGCTGACGCTATGGATTGCCTATTTCTACCTGTTCCGGATGGTGCGGCATGGCAACAGCTAGGAACCCTGCTGCACTGATCAGGCCGTTGATCACGCCGGAGGGCGTCGACCTCAGGGTCAAGCTGGCGAACGCCGGCACCCGGGCTTCGGCCTTCCTGCTCGATGTGGTCATCATCGTCGCCGCCGCGGTGGCCGTCAGCCTGGTCGCGATCTTCGGCCTCGGCGGCCTTGGCCTGCGCGAGGCGGAGCCACTTTTCGTGGTCTGGATCATCTTCATCTTCCTGCTGCGCAACGTCTATTTCATCGCCTTCGAGGCGGGCCGGCGCGCGGCGACGCCGGGCAAGCGGATCGTCGGCGTCCGGGTCGCGTCGCGCGGCGGCGCGGGCCTCACGATCGACCAGGTCATCGCCCGCAATCTGATGCGCGAGCTCGAGGTGTTCTTGCCATTGTCGATCATTGCCGTGCGCGGTGGCACCGGCGTCGCCGATACGCTATCGACGATCTTCGGCCTGGTGTGGGCGCTGCTATTTTCGCTGTTTCCGCTGTTCAACCGTGATCGCCTGCGCATCGGCGACCTACTCGCCGGCACATGGGTGGTCGAGGCCCCAAAGCTGGCGTTGGTCGAAGACCTGTCGCTAAGGCAGGATCCGGCCGCCGGCCGCTTCCACTTCAGCCCGGCGCAGCTCGACGCCTACGGCATCGCCGAACTGCACAGACTGGAGGAAGTGCTGCGGCGCGATGACTATTTCGCGATGAAGGCGGTTGCCGAAACCATCGGCCGCAAGATCGGTTCGACGATCGAACCGAACGATTCCAAAGCCTTCTTGACCGCCTATTACGGTGAGCTCAGGGCGCATCTGGAACGCAAGCTTCTGCTCGGCAACCGCAAGGCCGACAAGTATGCGCGATAGTCCGGATATCTACGCTAGCCGGGCTCCCTACCTCAGCCACTTCTCATAGTCGGACACCAAGAGGTGCACCGGCGCGACATCCTCGTCGATGTTGGAGAAGCGGCCGATCGGCTCGCGGAAGACGTTGTCGGTGAGGTCGTCGTTGACGGTCGACACCTCGCCGATCAGCACGTCCTTGCCCTCGGCCCAGAAGGCGTGCCAGACGCCCGGCAGCAGCGTGACGCTCTGGCCCGGGTCGAGCTTCAGCAGTCCGCCTGCCGGCATCCTGTGGATGGTTCCATCGACCGGCACCGATACTTCGGCCTTGGGATCGATGCCGCCGTCGCGATCGTGCATGAACAATTCAAGCACCAGCTTGCCGCCGCCGCGGTTGATGATGTCCTCGGCCTTGATGTTGTGGCGGTGCATCGGCGACAGTTGGTCCTTGCGCGAGATCATGATCTTCTCGGCGTAGAGCATGCCCATGCCCTTCTTCATGTCCTCGTAGCGGCCGTTGCGAACGGTGAAAAGGAACAGGCCAAGCTCGTTGAATTTCTCCTGGCCGTAATCAGTGATGTCCCAGCCGAGCCGCGAGGTGAAGATGGCGGAGGAATCGACCTGGCGCGCCTTCATCTCCTCGGGTGACCAATAAGCGAAGGGCGGCATGATATAGCCCAACGAGCGGATGAAAGCGTCGGCTTCGCGGATGATGTCGTTGATGGCGGAGCGTTTCATGATCATGGTCCTTCGTGTCGATACGCTTTGTTTGGCAGCATGCATGCCGTTGTTCCAAAACCATTGGCCACTTTTGGGCGACATGCACGGCAATTCGCATAGCCGAACACTGGTGCGGTGTCGATCCATCCAGCCGCCTGCCCCGCCCTGGCCGTGAACCGATGGCCCACCGATCCCGTCCGCTGGCTGCGTGACATCACGCGCTTTCGAGGCCATAACCCCTGCGGAATTCAGGAGTGACAGCTGATGCCGACCATCCATGACCTCGATACGCCATCGATCCTGATCGACGCAGCGCGCGCCGAAGCCAATATTTCCCGCGCGCAGGCCCATGCCGACAAGAACGGGCTGAAGCTGAGGCCGCATATCAAGACGCACAAGCTGCCCTACTGGGCGAAGAAGCAGGTGGCGGCGGGCGCGGTCGGCATCACCTGCCAGAAGATCGGCGAAGCCGAGGTGATGGCCGATGCCGGCCTGACCGATATCTTTCTCCCTTACAACATCCTAGGCCGCGCCAAACTGGAGCGGCTTCTGGCGCTGCACAGGCGCGTAATCTTGTCGGTGACGGCAGACAGCACGGAGACCATCGACGGGCTGGCCGCCACCTTCACCGATGCCGGCCATCGTCTGACGGTGCTGGTCGAGTGCGACACCGGCATGGGGCGCTGCGGCGTACAGACAGCGGGTGAAGCGGTTGGGCTGGCAAGACAGATCGACACGGCCAAAGGCCTCGCCTTCGGAGGGCTGATGACCTATCCGGCCGCGGGCCGTGCGGCGGAGGCCGAAGCCTGGCTCGCCAACGCCAGCCAGGCGCTTGCCGTCTGCGGTCTCGCCTGCGAGCGCATCTCCAGCGGCGGCACACCGGACATGTGGCGTTCCAGCAAGGACAGCGTCGTCACCGAGTATCGCCCCGGCACCTACATCTATCTCGACCGCTATCAGGTCGCCAAAGGCGTCGGCGCGCTCGACGATTGCGCGCTGACGGTGCTGTCGACGGTGGTCAGCCACCCGACACCGACCCGCGCCATCCTCGACAGCGGCAGCAAGGCGCTGTCCAGCGACACGCTGGGGCTGCCCGATTTCGGCGAGCTGCTCGGCGTCTCCGGCGCGCGGGTGACAGGCCTGAGCGAAGAGCATGGCACCGTCACGCTTTCCGGCGATGGCAAGCTTAAAATCGGCGAGCGCGTGCGCGTGGTGCCCGACCATTGCTGCGTCGTCACCAATTTGTTCGACGAGGTCAACCTGATCGACGGCGAGACGGTGCTGGAAACGCTGCCGGTGGCCGCGCGCGGGCGGATGCGATGAATTAGGCCGGCTGCCGCTCGGCCTGCCGTGCCGCCACGCGACGCATGGCGATGACCCGGCGGCGGCGGATTTCGGTGCGCATTGCCATCAGATGCAATGCGAAGAACAGCACCGTGAAGCCGATAGCCATGACCAGCAGCGGCCAGAGCATCGAGGCGTCGATGGTCGATCCCCCCATGCGGAACACCGAGGCCGGCTGGTGCAGCGTGTTCCACCAGTCGACCGAAAATTTGATGATTGGGATGTTGATGAAGCCGACCAGCGTGATGATGGCGGCGGCCCAGGCGGCGCGGCTGGCGTCATCGAGCGCACGGGTCAGCGCGATGATGCCGAGATACATCAGGAACAGCACGAAGACCGAGGTCAGCCGCGCATCCCAGACCCACCATGTACCCCACATCGGCTTGCCCCAGATCGAGCCGGTAATCAGCGCCAGTGCGGTGAAGGCGGCACCAATGGGGGCGGCCGATTTCAGCGCGACATCGGCCAGCGGATGGCGCCAGACCAGAGTGCCGAGCGCCGAGAGCGCCATCAGCGTGTAGCACATCATGGCGAGCCAGGCGAAAGGCACATGGATGTACATGATGCGAACGGTGATGCCTTGCTGGAAATCCTCAGGCGCGGTGAAGCTCATATAGAGCCCGACGGCGAGGACAAGCGCCGCAATCGTTGCCAGCCACGGCACGACCTTGTCGGCCAGCCCGACGAAGCGCGTCGGATTGGCAAGATCGGTCCAGCCGGTCAGGCGTGAAGTGATGTCGCTCATGCGGCTTTACATAGACCGCCGGGGCGTCCGGGGCAATCGATCGGCGATGTCGCAGTCGTATAAGCCTCTTCCTTCTCCCCTTGCGGGAGAAGGTGGCCTCGCGAAGCGAGGTCGGATGAGGGGTGTTCCAGTGAGGCGTTGGCGTTCCCTGGAACACCCCTCAACCGTCTCGGCGCTGCGCGCCGATCCACCTTCTCCCACAAGGGGAGAAGGAAGAACCGTCACCTGCTTACGCGGCCTCGCCCTGTACGGAACGGCTGAGGCGGCGGACTTCCTCGTCGTTGAGCAGACCGCCGGCGCGCAGCAGGCTGGCGAAGCGGCCGTTGCGCAGCGACAATTCGGCGAAGCCACCCATCTCGATCACCTTGCCCTTGTCCATGAACACGACCAGGTCGGCGTCGCGAACGGTGGTCAGGCGGTGGGCGATGATGAAGGTGGTGCGGTCGCGCCGCAACTCGTCGATCGCTTCCTTGACGCGGTCCTCGGTTTCGACGTCGAGCGCGCTGGTCGCCTCGTCGAGCACCAGGATCGGAGCATCCTTCAGCACGGCGCGGGCAATGGCGATGCGCTGGCGCTCGCCACCCGACAACTGGCCGCCACGCTCGCCGACCACGGTGTCGTAGCCACCGCTCTTGGCCAGGATGAAGTCCTGCGCGGCAGCCGCGTTGGCGGCGGCATGGATCTCGTCATTGGTCGCATCGGCGCGGCCGACGCGGATGTTGTCCTCGATCGAACGATTGAGCAGGCCGGCATCCTGGAACACGGTGGCGATCGAATGACGCAGCGACTTGCGGGTCACGGTGCGGGTATCGATGCCGTCGATCAGGATACGGCCGTGCGACGGCGAGAAGACGCGCTGCAGCAGGTTGATGAGCGTCGTCTTGCCGGCGCCCGTCGGCCCGACGATGGCAACGGTCTGGCCGGCCTGGACCTCGAAGGAAACATCGCTGACGCCCTGGCCCGAATTGGGGAATTCGAAGCCGACTTCCTCGAAGCGGACATGGCCGGTGACGTTGGTGAGATCGCGCAAGCCATCCGGTTCGGCGACATCGGCGGCCGAGTCCTCGAGCTTGTAGAAGTCCTCGAGCTTGGCGCGGGCCTCCGAAATCTGGTTGGCGAAAGCCGACATCTGGTCGAGCCGCGAGATCAACAGCGTGGCAAAGCCGGTAAAGGCGATCACATCGCCAACCCGCAACTGGCCGTGGGTGACCAGATAGGCGCCGATCAGAAGCACCACCATCATCGAGATGGTCGACGACAGGCGATTGAGCGCATTGGCGATGGCCCACCAGTCGAGCACCGGATTCTGCGCGTCGAGCAGGTTCTTGACATAGCGGCGCAGGGTCTCGGCCTCATGGCCAAGGCGGTTGTAGCTCTGGAGAACAGCGACGTTGCTGACGGAGTCCGTCACATGCGCGAACACCTTGTGATAGTGGCGCTCGACGGCGGCCTGGCCGGCCTTGGTGCGCTTCATCACCAGCCGGCCAATGCCGACATAGAGGACGCCGAGGCCAAGCAGCACCATCGACATACGTACATCCATGCTAAGTGCGGTCGGCACCAGCAGGACAAGTGCAACCGCCGTGGACAGATGCTGGCGCATGAATTCGAGCCACAGGCTGAACAGCGTCTCCACCGCGCGCAGCAGCGTGTGCAAGGCGTTCGACGTGCCGCGCTGATGGTGCCAGGCAAGCGGCATGGTGATGACGCGCTCGAAGGACTGGCACAGCACTTCGCTGCGCCGGGCATGAGCAAAGCGATCGGCGCCGCGCGCCACGAGAACGAAAGCTAGGACGTTGAAGGCGCCCAAACCGGCCCACACGGCAAGCGTGGAGAATACCGAGCCATGCGCGGAAATCGCATCGATCACCCGGCCAAACATGATTGGCTCCAGGATGGCGATGGCGGCAAGGGCGATGTTGGCGCCGCAAATCAGCGCGACGCGCTTCTTGTCGGCGGCCAAATACCCCAGCGCTCTCCAATAGATCTGCAGAAGTGACACTTCAGCTACTCCGCCAACTCTCTATTGTGCTCAATTCCAGTATTGTGCACTGCACCATTTAATGACACGTAACGGTTGACGCGTCGCAAAACAATGCCCGTCTATCGCTTCCGTTCCCATTTAGCGAACAAAAGATGACGACGATGCGAAATCTGACGTGATCACCTAACGGTTTGAGATAAAAGGTGAAATGTCAGCCTTGCGGCAAAATCATGGCAACGGCAGAGCAGTGCCACATTTTTAATCACAGCAGGCTTGAACGGCCTATTCAGGGGCCACCCGGCGGTTGCCGCCACGGATCTCGCGCAAGTAAACCGGGCGCGGCTTCGCGCGCCCCGCAGGACGCGCGATAGGTCGGATTAACCTTTTGATTTCACCCCGGTATCTTGACCACAACCTCGGTCTGGCTGCCGGCCTTGGGTTCGAAGGACGCGGACTTTGTCTTCGAACCATTGACTTCAAGCGAGATCGTCTTGGTTTTTTTGTCGCGAACGACATGAACCTTGATCTCGGCGCCAAGCATTTTGAGCGAGGCCTGGTAACCGTCCCAGTGGCTGGGCAGTTTCGGCCGTAATGTGATCTGCTTGCCGCGCCGTTCGATGCCGAGAATGCCTTCGACCGCCGCCCGGTAGAGCCAGCCGGCCG
The DNA here is from genome assembly GCF_020165735.1 of Mesorhizobium sp. B283B1A. Lineage (NCBI taxonomy): Bacteria > Pseudomonadati > Pseudomonadota > Alphaproteobacteria > Hyphomicrobiales > Phyllobacteriaceae > Mesorhizobium > Mesorhizobium sp. B283B1A. The sequence continues at coordinate 244,131 of NZ_JAIUIQ010000001.1, read as the reverse complement.
AGCCGGTGTACCAGGTCCAGCCGCCACGGCCTCCCTTGTCGTCTCCGGCATAGATATCGGCCGCGACCACATAGGGTTCGACACGGTAATGCTCGGCCGAGGCCTCGTCGAAGGCGTGGTTGACCGGGTTCAGCATCGAGAAGCAGCGATAGGCTTCGTCGGTCAGCCCCATCTCGGCCAGCGCAATGACGAACCAGGTGGCGGCGTGGGTGTACTGGCCGCCATTCTCGCGCACGCCTGGCGGATAGCTCTTGATGTAGCCGGGATCCTTATGAGTCTTCGAGAAGGGCGGCGTGAACAGTTTCACGATCTTGAGCTTGTCGTCGACGAGCAGCTTGGTCGCCTGCTGCATCGCCGTCGTCGACCGCGCCGGGTCGCCCTCGCCCGAAAGCACGCTCCAGGATTGTGCGATGGAGTCGATCTTGCACTCCTGCGACGTGCGGGAGCCCAGAGGCGTGCCGTCGTCGAAGCTGCCGCGCCGGTACCATTCGCCGTCCCACGCCGTGCTTTCAAGCGCCCGCTTCAGCGCCTCGGCATGCTTTGCCCAGGCCTGCGCGCGCTTGGTGTCGCCCTCGGCCTTGGCGACGGGGGCGAAATCGCCCAGCGTCTTCAGCAGGAACCAGCCCAGCCACACGCTCTCGCCCTTGCCGTGCTCGCCGACGCGGTTCATGCCGTCGTTCCAGTCGCCGCCGAGGATCAGCGGCAGGCCGCCAGGACTGCTGCGCTTGATGGCAAGGTCGAGCGCACGCGCGCAATGGTCGTAGAGCGACACGGTCTTCTTCGAGATTTCCGGGGTGAAGAAGGCATCGTGTTCGCCCTCGCCCAGCGCCTGCCCGTCGATGAAGGGCAGTTGCTCCTTCAGGATGCCGGCGTCGCCGGTCACCGTCAGATAGCGCGCCGTGGCATGGGCCAGCCAGACCACGTCGTCGGAGATCATGGTGCGCACGCCGGCTCCGGTGCGCGGCAGCCACCAGTGCTGCACATCACCCTCGGGGAACTGTCGCCGCGCGGCGTTGAGGATCTGGTCGCGCGCCAGCGTCGGATCGTGCGCCAGCAGAGCCAGCGTGTCCTGCAACTGGTCGCGGAAGCCAAAGGCGCCGCTCGCCTGGTAGAAGGCCGAGCGGGCGCGGATACGGCAGGCAAGGCTCTGGTAGGGCAGCCAGTGATTGACCATGGCGTCGAGGGCCTTGTCCGGCGTCTCGACCTGGATGGTATCGAGGAAACCGCGCCACTCGCGCTCGTTGTCGGCCAGGCGCTGGTCAAAATCCTTGCCGCGGTGCCTTTCGACCAGCGCGCTCGCCTGCGCGGAGGACTCGGCGTCGCCAAGCAGCCAGAGCAGCGTGACGTCGCCACCGGCCGGAATCTCGATGTCGCGGGCGATCGCCGCGCAAGGATCGTCTCCGGCCTCGACGCGGCCCGACAAGGCCGCACCGCTCAGCACCGCCTGCGGCAGCTCGCTGGAGCCATGCCGGCCGAGGAATTCGGCGCGGTCCGCCGTCACCGAGTGGACGCCGGCATCGGCGGCGAGGAAAGCCACCCGCTCGCTGAAATCGAGGCCGTATGGGTTTTGCGCCAGCAACGCCCCGGTCGCGCCGTCGCGCGACGGGACGATGGTTGCCGCGGTGCGGGACCGATGCCCGCCAAGCACCCATTCGGCATAGGCATAGACGCGCAGGCGCGACGGCACCGAGCCGGAGTTCTGGATGCGCAGGCGCGTGATCTTCACCGGATCGATGGGATCGACGACATGGGTCAGGTCCATCGACAGAGGCCCGCGCTTCGAGCGGAAGGTCGAGAAACCCTGGCCATGCCAGGCCTCGTAGGTCATCGAGGGATCGCGCACCATGGCTGCGAGCGGCGAGAATGCCCGGCCGCTGGCCTGGTCGTAGATATAGATGCCCTCGCCCGGCCGGTTCGAGACCGGGTCGTTCGACCACGGCGTCAACTGGTAGTCGCGGCTGTTGCGGCTCCAGGTGAAGGCCGCGCCTTCGGCCGAGGTGTGGAAGCCGAAAGAAGCATTTGAGACGACGTTGATCCATGGCTGCGGCGTGGTGCGCCGGCCGGCAAGGCGCACCACATAGTGCCGCCCGTCGCCGTCGAAGCCACCGAAACCGTTCCATTGGCTGAGGCCGGCGCCATCGGCGCTGACATCAGCCAGGGCCTGCGAGGCGAACGCATGCGTCGTCGGCGCCGGAATTTCGCGCGGAGCCGGCAGCCCGGCCGGCTGAAGACCGTCGCGCGCCTGCAAGGCAGCCGCATCGGCCCGCTCGATCTGGTCGAAGATGGTGCCGTTGCGCGTATGCAGCACCACCCGGGCGACGGCGAGCAGCGTCCTGTAGGTGGTTTCTTCCATCAGGTCGCGGCGCACCGCGAAGATGTGCTGTCGGGGGCCGAGTTCCTTGCCGCGCAGACGGCTGTTTTCACACAGCGTCTCAACCGCACGCTGCAGGTCCTGGACGTAGGACGAGGCCTGCTCGTTGACGACGACGAAGTCGATCATCATGCCGCGGGTGCGCATGTATTCCTGGAAGCGCAGCGCCTGGGCAACGATCTCCAGATCGGCGACATCGCCGATCCTGACCAGGAAGATCGGGAAATCGCCGGAAATGCTGGTCGGCCACAGGCTCGACTGCTTGCCAAGGCCCGCAGCGATGGAATCGGCCGGCAGGCGGAGGAACGGATCGGGATAGATCAGATAGCGGGCCAGTTTCTGCACATTGGCGGCATCGGCGAGGCTGAGGCCCATATGGCGGGTCTGCACCTGGCTTCGGGTCCAGGCAAGCATGGCCTGGCGGGCAAAGCTCTCCTGATGGTCGAGGCGGTTTATGGCCTCCTCCAGCTCGGTGCGGTTGGCCCCGACGACGGTCCAGAAAGTCAGCGATATCTTCTTGTTGGCGGGCACGCGCACCTGACGGCGCAGCGAGGCGATGGGATCCAGCGTGAAGCCGGAGCGGCCGCCGAGCCTGGCGCCGGGATCGAAGGCGGCGGCATCGACGATGGTGCGGCCACGGCCGATGAAGGCGCGCCTGTCGGTCTCTGCCTCGGCGTCACGCGCCGGCCCGGACGGATCGGTGACGAAATGCACCAGGGTGATGTCGGGCTCGCTGGTTTCGCGCTTGCGGCGCGTGGCGAAGATCGCGCCGTTGTTGGCGGCGATTTCGGTCTCCACGAACATCTTCGAGAAGGCCGGATGCGCGTTGTCGGAAGCCTCCAAACCCAGCACCAGCTCGGCAAAGGAGGTCACTTCGATGTGACGGTCGGTCGGCCCTTCGTTGAACAGGGTGACGCGCCGGCCTTCGCCATTGCCTTCGGAGACGACGATGCATTCCACTTCGGATCGCAGCGTGCCAACCAACTTTACGAAGCTTGCCTTGTCATCGGAGAACAGGGTCTGCGTCTTTTCCTCGGCCGCGCGCTTGGGCTCCGATGTCGCCGACCACCAGTCGCCCGTGGTGGCGTCGCGCAGGAAAATGTAGGAACCAAGCCGGTCCTCGACCGGGTCGGGCTGCCAGCGCGTGACGGCAAGATCGCCCCAGCGGCTGTAGCCGGAGCCGGTCGCGGTCACCATCACCGTATAGCGGCCGTTCGACATCACGTTGGTCGAACGCAGCGCCCGCATGGGATCAAGCACGATGCGGGTATCGGGGCTCTCGATCTCGGTCTCGTCCTTGGAGCGCTCGTCGGCCTCGGTGCGGACGGTCGCCGTCGGAATGTCGCGCGGCGCCCTCTCCTGCAGCAAGAGTTCGGCCGATTCGATGACCGGATCGCTGTGGAAGCGGTCGCGCAGGCGACCCTCGAAGATCGCGTCGGCCACCGCCGCGATCGACATGCCCGAATGGTGCGCATAGTAATTCAGCACGACCGCATGGTTGGTGCCTTCAGGCACGCGCTGCGGCGTGAAATCGACCGCATCGTAATAGCCATGGGGACCAAGCGCGCCGATCTCGCGCAAACGCGCAAGATTCTGCACGGCTTCGCGCGGGTTGAACTGCGCCGCCAGTATGGTGGCATAGGGTGCGATCACCGTGTTCTGGCCAAGGCCGCGCTTCAGCCCAAGCCCGGGCACGCCGAAATTGGTGTACTGGTAGGTCAGTTCCCGGTCGCGGGCATTGTAGGCCGCTTCCGAAATGCCCCACGGCACGTTCTTCTGGCGGCCGTACTGCATCTGGCGCTTGATGATCAGCTTGCTGGTCTGGTTGAGGATCGAGCCTTGCGGCTCCTTCATCACCAGCGGCGGCATCAGATACTCGAACATCGAGCCCGACCAGGACATCAGCGAGCCTTGGAAGCCGATCTCGACGATCGGGCGGCCGAGCCGGAACCAGTGCTCGGTCGGCAGGTCGCCCTTGGCGATGGCGAACAGGCTGGTCAGCCGCGCCTCGGACGCGAGAAGGTCGTAGCAGCTTTCATCGAGCTGATGTTCCTCGACCCGGTAGCCGATCGACAGAAGCTTGCGTTCCGGTCGCATCAGGAAGGCAAATTCCATCTCGAAGGCGAAACGGCGTGTGCGCTCGCGCAAGGTCAGGAGCTTGGCGCGCAGCGCCTCGACGGCGTTTTCGTCGCTGTGGGCATCATGGACATGCGCCTCGCAAGTCGCTTCCAGCCTGGCCGCCCAGTCGACGATGATGTCGCTCTGCGTCGATGCCGCCTCGGTGTGGATGGCGGTCGCCAGCTTGCGGATCTCGCCCGCCAGCACGGCCAGGTTGATGGTGCGGATCGAGGCCATCTCCGGCTGCGCCTTGATAGTATCGACCGCGCGCCGCATCCCGTCGAGGCGGTCGACGAGACGCTGGCGCAAGGGCCGCAACTGGCGGCGGTCGTCAGGCAGCTCATCGAGGCTTTCACTGAGGATGGTGACGGTGTCGAGAATGCCCTCGAAATCGCCCTGGAGGTGAACGGAAGGCGCTTCCGCCCATTCGGCACAGGCAGCCGCCACCGCGACAAGATGGCCAGCGAGGTTGCCGCTGTCGACAGCGGAAATATAGAGCGGATAGAGCGGCTTCAGCGTCGTGGTGTCATACCAGTTGAAGAGGTGGCCGCGCTCGCGCGGCATGCTCTCGATGGTCGCCATGGTGGCGTCGATGCGGGTGATGGCGTCGGACAGGCTGATCCAGCCGAAATCGCGCGCGGAGACGACCGACAAGAGGTAGACACCGACATTGGTCGGCGAGGTGCGCGGCGCCACGACCGGCGCCGGGCTCTCCTGGAAATTGTCGGGCGGCAGATGGTGATGCTCCGCCGTGACGAAGGTTTCGAAATAATGCCAGGTGCGCCGCGCTACGGTGCGCAGCGTATGGATATCGGCCTGCGATATGCGCAAGCGGTCCTCGGTTTCCGCCGAGCGGCTGATCCAGCTGGCGATCGCCGGCGAGCCGATCCAGAACAGCGCGAAGAAGAAGGCGACGAAGGCACCGGTGGAATCGGCCAGCACCGGAATGGCGAGGCCGACGAAGCCGATGATCACGGCGCCGTACATCATGCCGTAGTACGAGCCGATATCGTTGTCGCCGGCCTTGTGGGCCTGCGAAGCGGTGCGCCATTCCAGAAGGTTCTGGCGGCTGACGAACAGCCGATAGAGGGTGCGCACGATGGCATCGCCCATCATCCAGGCGTTGTGCGCCATCAGCACGATCTTCAGCGCCACCATGGCGGTGCCGAAGGCGACGTCGCGGGCAAGTGCCGAGAAATGGCCGCGCGGCGTCTGGTCGCCACTCTTGGGCAGGATGGCGTTGACGACGTCGAAGGTCGGCGCCATGAACAGGCTGAGGATCAGCAAGGCCTGCCATTGCGCGGCCTGCGTGAAGGGCAGCAAGGTCCAGCCGGCGATCGCCGCCATCACCCAGAAGATGGGCGTCAGCGAACGGCGCAGATTGTCGATCATCTTCCAGCGTGACAAGGCCGGAACGCCGGAGCGCGGATCGAGGATGAAGCCCAGGAGCTGCCAGTCGCCGCGTGCCCAGCGATGGTGGCGCGAGGCATCGACGGAGTAACGGGTCGGGTAGTCCTCGACCAGCTCGACATCGGTGACCAGCGCCGAACGCGCCAGTGCACCCTCGAGCAGATCGTGGCTGAGGATGGTGTTTTCCTCGATGCGGCCCTTCAGCGCCGCCTCGAAGGCGTCGACATGATAGAGGCCCTTGCCGGTGAAGGAACCATCGCCGAAGACATCCTGATAGAGGTCCGAGACGGCGAAGACATAGGGGTCGAGGCCGCGGTTGGCCGAGAACACACGCTGGAAGAACGAGGCTTCGTCGCCGCTGGTGAGCGAAGCGGTGATGCGCGGCTGCAGGATCGTGTAGCCGGCGGTGACGACGCGCCGCGTTGCGTCGAAATGCGGGCGGTTGAGCGGATGGCAGAGCTTGCCGACCAGGGTCGCCACCGCGTCGCGGGTGGTGCGGGTATCGGCGTCGAGCGTCATCACATGGACGACTTTCTCCGGCAGCGGCACCTCCAGGGGCAGGAAGGTGGTGTCGCTGTCGCCGCGCAGCAAAAGGTCAAGCTCATGCAGCTTGCCGCGCTTGCGTTCCCAGCCCATCCAGGCGCCTTGCGCCGCGTTGAAGAGCCGGCGGCGGTGCATGAGGTAGAAGCGCGGTGCGCCCTCCGAGGGATAGCGGGCGTTGAGGCGGGCGATCTCGGCGTGGGCGAATTCGAGGATCTCGGTGTCGGCCGCATCGATTTCGATCTTGCTGTCGGGCCAGTCCGACAGCAGCGCAAAATGGATCTCGTCCGCGAGATTGGCGAGGTAGTGCACTTCGATGTTGCGGATGTTTTCCTCGACATCGTCACGCGAGCCGATCAGCGACGGCACCACCACCAGCGTGCGCGCCTCGGCCGGCACGCCATGCCTGTAGTCATAGCCGATAAGGCGTGTCGGCTTGAGGAACAGCGAGACCACGGTGTTGAAGAAGGCCAGCGCGCCCTCGCTCGCCGGTACGGCGAACAGGGCCAGCATCAGGACGATCGAGGTCACCGACAGGCCGAGGTTGGCCAAGGCGTTGCCGGTGACGACAAGCAGCAGAGCGGTCAAAGCAAACACCGGCAGCACGATGCCCACCCATCCGGTCTTGGCGAAGGTGCGCTTGACCGTCTGGCTGATTGTCTGCCGGTAGCCGATCGCCTTTTCCAGCTCCAGCCGGCGCGGGCCGACGAGGAAGAAACCGACATCGGTGTGCGCGGACGGAGCCGGCATTGAATCAGCAGCATCGCCAGCCGGTGCAAGTTCACTGGCGGCATGTTCGCTTGCGGCTTGGCCGGCCAGTTCGATGGCCTTTTCGGCGACGCGGTATTCCGACAGGTTCGAACGGCGCGCCAATTCCTCGATCGCGGTGCGGTATTGATCGCGCGAGAAGAAGTCGAGAGCGGCGAAGTCGGTGCGCTCGCGCAGCACCGTATCGATACGGCTGACGCCCTCGAACCACACCGTCCAGTCGACGTCGTTGATGAGGCGCAGGCCGCGGATGATGTTGCCGGTCGTCACATTGCCGCTGGAGAGCGTGTGGTGCTCGGAGATGATGATCTCCTCGGCATCGGAGCCGGTCTTCTCGAGCTCGCCTTCAAGCCATTCCAGGGCCTTGCCGGCATTCTGCGACCCATCGCGCAGGCGATAGAGAAGCTGGGTGGCAAAGGTGGTGTCCTGCGCATGCGCGCAGAAATTGGCCAGGATCGCCTGCCGATCGGCGCTGTCGTCGGTCGCCAGCACCTTGTCGGCCACGTCGTTGGAGATCTGGCGCATCTGGCGGGTGCGATTGACCCTGACCGCCAGCCGGCGAAGATTCTCGATCAGCACGAAACGCAGGAGCGACGGCAGGGCCCAGAGTTCGCCGATCTTCAGCGGCTCGACCGACTGAAAACCCTGGACGATCGCCTTGAACATGGTTGCCGAGACGGAACTGTCCGAATGCGCCACATAGGTCCAGGCCAGCGCCAGCGCGCGCGGCACGGTGCCGCCATCGGGCAGCTTCAACGTCGGCAACTGGCGATAGAAGCGGCGCGGCAGATCGCGCTTGACCTGGAAAATGGTCTCCTCGACCAGGTAGTTGTTGTCGAGCAGCCATTGCGCGGCCGGGGTGATCGTCTCTCCCTTGCCCTGCGCCGCGTTGGTCGACCGGTAGACCTCCAGTATCTTCTTGGCGCTGTCGCGGATGCGGGCCTGGAAGTCGAATGGCGTCAGGCCGAACAGGTCGGTGAGATCGCCTTTTGCCAGGCTTTCGCCGAGCAGCCGAAGGCGTTCCTCCGGCAGGAAGGTCGATCTTATCGGCTCTTCCGTGATGGCCGGAAAGCTCGCGCTCGTCTTCTCGATGTGTGCTGGATTCGTCTGAATATTCATTGAAAATTCCGTAAGCGGCCACTCAGCGGCGTCACCGCCACGGCAATGGCCCTAAAACCGATTCAAATGCAATTGGTTGCATGATCCCACTTGCCGAAAGTTTGCTTCCGCACCGCGACAGGGCGTCATCTCTCGACAACATTCAAAGACGAGCGCCCCTCTCCTCGTCGGGGTCGATCGACGGGGAGGATTCAGGCTTTTTCGTGATGCCGGCAAGAGCTTACGCTATATTTCGCCGGCATCGCGATCATGTTTGGAAACAAGCGTTAATCGTTGCCGCGGATGCCGCCGATGCGGATCACGAACAGCGTCGTGTCATGGGTAGGCTGGGCAAGCAAGCTGGGCTGGATAGGCAGGGTGACGGCGGCGCGCTCGACCAGCAGCGTGTCGAGCGGACCAAGGCGAGCCGGTTCGGCGGCGGCGATGACCACCTCCCCGTCCAGGCACAGGATGAGGGTCGTGCCGGGCTCCGTCCGGATTTCCACTGGGGCAGAAACGGCCAGGCGTTCGACCGAGTGCGTCGTCCTGCCGCGGCGGGTCATGACGTTGAGGTCGGTGACCGGCCCGCCAACCAACGCGACCGACGTCGGCACGTCGGCCGGAAAGGAAAACAGGGCGGTTGTCCTGTTGACCGCTGTCGGCGGGCGGCCGGCAATATCGAGCGCGATGCCGTCGCCTTCAAGTATGGCGAGCGTGCGATCGATCCCGGCAAACCGCGAGAATGGGCCGCTGCCTTCGACGCGCGCCATCGAGACGCGCCAGTCGAAATCGTCGAGCCCGGCACCGGCGGGCGAGACGGCGATCTCGGTCGTCGTGCCGCCGCCGTTCTTCCACGGCATGACGCGGTAGTCGGCAGCGCGAAGGATGCGCATGAGTTCAGCCTGTCAACCGAGAATGCCCGGCAGGTTGAGCTGGTGCTCCCTGGCGCAGTCGATGGCGATGTCGTAGCCGGCGTCGGCGTGGCGCATGACGCCGGTCGCCGGGTCGTTCCACAGCACCCGCTCCAGCCGCCTTGCGGCGTCCGGCGTGCCGTCGGCGACGATGACCATGCCGGCATGCTGGGAAAAACCCATGCCGACGCCGCCGCCATGATGCAGCGATACCCAGGTGGCGCCCGACGCGGTGTTGAGCAGCGCATTGAGCAGTGGCCAGTCGGAGACGGCGTCCGACCCGTCTTTCATGGCTTCGGTTTCGCGGTTGGGCGAAGCGACCGAACCCGAATCGAGGTGATCGCGGCCGATGACGACCGGCGCCTTGAGCTCACCCTTGGCCACCATCTCGTTGAAGGCGAGGCCGAGCCGGTGCCGGTCGCCGAGACCGACCCAGCAGATGCGCGCCGGCAGCCCTTGAAAGGAAATGCGCTGGCGCGCCATGTCCAGCCAGTTGTGCAGATGGGTGTTGCCCGGCGTTAGTTCGCGCACCTTGGCGTCGGTCTTGTAGATATCCTCGGGATCGCCCGAAAGTGCTGCCCAGCGGAACGGACCGATGCCGCGGCAGAACAGCGGGCGGATATAGGCCGGCACGAAGCCGGGGAAGGCAAAGGCGTTCTCAAAGCCTTCGTCCTTGGCCACCTGGCGGATGTTGTTGCCGTAGTCGAGCGTCGGCACGCCGGCATTCCAGAACGCCACCATCGCCTCGACATGTTCGCGCATCGAGGCGCGGGCAGCCTTTTCGACCGCCTTGGGGTCGCTGACGCGCTTCTCGCGCCACTCGGCCATCGTCCATCCCTTCGGCAGATAGCCGTTGATGGGGTCGTGGGCCGAGGTCTGGTCGGTGACCATGTCGGGGCGGATGCCGCGCCTGAACATTTCGGGCACGATCTCGGCCGCATTGCCGAGCAGGCCGACCGACTTCGCCTCGCCGGCCTTGGTCCAGTGCTCGATCATCGCCATCGCCTCGTCGAGCGTCTCGGCCTTCTCGTCGACATAGCGGGTGCGCAGGCGGAAATCGATCGAGTCCGGATTGCATTCGATCGCCAGGCAGCAGGCGCCGGCCATGACGGCGGCCAGCGGTTGGGCGCCACCCATGCCGCCGAGGCCGCCGGTCAGGATCCACTTGCCCTTGAGATTGCCGCCATAGTGCTGGCGGCCGGCCTCGACGAAGGTCTCGTAGGTGCCCTGCACGATGCCTTGCGTGCCGATGTAGATCCACGAGCCGGCCGTCATCTGGCCGTACATCATCAGGCCCTTCTTATCGAGCTCGTTGAATTTATCCCAATTCGCCCAGTGCGGCACCAGGTTGGAGTTGGCGATCAGCACGCGCGGCGCATCGGCGTGCGTGCGGAACACACCGACCGGCTTGCCGGACTGCACCAAGAGTGTCTCGTCCTCGCCAAGCGTCTTCAGCGAGGCGACGATGCTGTCAAAATCGTTCCAGGTACGCGCCGCCCGGCCGATGCCGCCATAGACGACCAGTTCATTGGGATTCTCGGCGACGTCTGGGTCGAGGTTGTTCATCAGCATGCGCAGCGGCGCCTCGGTCGTCCAATACCGGGCATTGAGCTTGTCACCGCGGGGGCTGCGCACTTCGCGGATGTTGTGACGAGGATTGGTCATCATTGTGCCTTTCAAGCAAGACGGCGGCGCGTCAGCGCGCTGCCCAGTCGATCGCGGTTTCGAGGATGGTCTTCAGCGTGGCGCGGATCGGCGCCGCATAGGTGGCATCGTAAGGGACCGGCCAGTTCTCCGGCGAGCCCTTCTCGTCAGGCTCGCGCATGTAGCCTCGGTTGGAGAGTTCCATCTGCAGCGCATGGACACTGTTCTGCGGCTGGCCGAAGCTGCGAGTGATCCAGCCACCCTTGAAGCGACCGTTGATCACCCAGCTTTCGCCGGTGCCGGCCAAGATTGCAGCCACCTTTTCCTGCAGCGCCGGGTCGGCGCTCTTGCCATCATTGGTGCCGAGATTGAAAACCGGCAGCGTGCCTTCGAACAGGCGCGGCAATATCGAGCGGATCGAGTGGCAGTCGTAGAGGACGATCTTGTCGTGCATGCCGCGCAGCCGGTCGATCTCGGCCTGCAGGGCGGCATGGTAGGGCTCGAAATAGGTTTCGCGGCGCCGGTCGATTTCCGCCGGTGTCGGCTCATCACCCATGCGGTAAAGCGGGTCGCCATCGAAGGTCTCGGTCGGACAGAGTCCGGTCGTCGTCTGGCCGGGATAGAGCGAAACACCCGAAGGGTCTCGATTGACGTCGATCACCGTGCGCGAAATGGCGGTGTGGACGATCGTCGCGCCGAGGTCGGTGGCAAAATCATAGAGATTGTCGATCCACCAGTCGCAGTCGCGGCGTCCGAGCCAGGGCGACACCAGCCGGTTTTCGAGGCCGGCGAGGTCGATGCCGGTGTGCGGGATCGACACCAGCAGCGGCGCGGTGCCTTGTTTTACTGTCAGCCAAGGAGGTGTCATGCGAAACCTCCGCAGGTTGGAGCTCTACGGCGCCCCCCTCTGTTCTGCCGGACATCTCCCCCTCTTGGGGGGAGATTGGCTGTCACGCCGGCTTTCGCCAATCGCCAGCGTGGGAGAACGGGCGGCGCCAAAGAAGCTGCTGATCTCCCCCCTTGAGGGGGAGATGTCCGGTCCACCCTCCGCAGCTGCAGCGCAGCTGCTGCGGAGGACGGGCAGGACAGAGGGGGGCGCGACAGAACGCGGCCTACGGCTGTATTCATGACGCAATACCCGGCAGCGCCACAGCACCAGCCGCCCTGACGGTCGCGCCGCTGCGGACCATGGCGATCGCTTTTTCCATGTCGGGGTGGAAGTGGCGGTCGTTGTCGAGATGCGGCACCTCGTCCCGGACCAGCTTGCGCACGGCTTCCAGCGCATCGCTCGAGGCCAGCGGAGCATGGAAATCGCAGCCCTGCGCCGCGGCCAGCAACTCGATGCCGATCACCGCGGTGGCATTCTCGACCATGCCGATCAGGCGGCGGGCGCCATGCGCGGCCATCGAGACGTGGTCTTCCTGGTTGGCCGAGGTCGGAATGGAATCGACGCTCGCCGGATAGGCCTTCTGCTTGTTTTCCGAAACGAGTGCCGCCGCCGTCACCTGCGGGATCATGAAGCCGGAGTTCAGGCCGGGCTTCGGCGTCAAGAAGGCCGGCATGCCGGAGAGCGCGGGATCGACCAGCATGGCAATGCGGCGTTCCGACAGCGAGCCGATCTCGCAAACCGCAAGCGCGATCATGTCGGCGGCGAAGGCCACCGGCTCGGCGTGGAAATTGCCGCCGGAAAGCGCGGTGTCGTCCTCGGCGAAGATCAGCGGATTGTCGGTGACGCCATTGGCCTCGGTGCCGAGCGTGTCGGCGGCCTGACGCAGCACGGTGAGTGCGGCGCCCATGACCTGCGGCTGGCAGCGCAGGCAGTAAGGATCCTGCACCCGCTCGTCGCCGACACGGTGCGATTCCCTGATGGCGCTGCCCGCCATCAAATTGCGCAGCGCGTCCGCCGTCTCGATCTGGCCGCGATGCTTTCTCAGCACATGGATGCGCGGATCGAAGGGCGCGTCGGAGCCCCTTGCCGCGTCGGTCGAGAGCGCGCCGGCAACCAGCGCCGACTGGTAGAGCACTTCGGCCTCGAACAGGGCGGCGAGCGCATAGGCGGTCGAGAACTGCGTGCCGTTGAGCAGCGCCAGGCCTTCCTTGGCGCCCAATGTCACCGGCTCCAGTCCGTGCGAGACAAAGGCGACCTTGGCCGGAAAGCGGCCATGCGGGGTGAAGCATTCGCCGACGCCGATCATCACCGCCGTCATGTGCGACAGCGGCGCGAGATCGCCGGAGGCGCCGACGGAGCCTTGCGCCGGCACCACCGGGATGACGTCGTTGGCGAGCATTGCCTCGAGCAACTCGATGGTCTCGGAGCGGACGCCAGAGGCGCCCTGCGCCAGGCTGGCAAGTTTCAGCGCCATCATCAGCCGGGCCACGGCAACCGGCATCGGCTCGCCAACGCCAGCGGCGTGCGACAGCACGATGTTGCGCTGCAAGGTCTCGAGATCGCTGGCCGGGATGCGGACGCTGGCCAGTTTGCCGAAGCCGGTGTTGATGCCATAGACGGGCTCACCCTTGGCAACGATCCTGGCGACCGCCTCGGCGCTCGCCTTGATCTTTGGACGGCAGGCATTGTCGAGTTTCGGCACGGCGCCACGATAGATGGCGCGCCAGTCGGCTAGCGTCGCACTGCCGGGCTTCAGGGTCAGTTCGGTCATTGTCCTCTCCAGATGCGGGCATGGAGCGGGTTGAAGCCCATGCGGTAGACGAGTTCGGCGGGGCGCTCGATGTCCCAGATCGCCAGGTCGGCGGATTTTCCGGCTTCCAGCGTGCCGGCCTTGCCGAGAAGACCAAGCGCTCGCGCGGCCTCGCGGGTGACGCCGGCAAGGCACTCATCGACGGTCAAGCCGAAGAGCGTCGCCGCCATATTCATGGTGAGCAACAGCGAGGTGAGCGGCGAGGTGCCGGGATTGCTGTCCGTCGCCACCGCCATCTTCACGCCATGGCGGCGGAACAAGTCGACAGGCGGCTTCTTCGTTTCGCGGATGAAGTAATAGGCGCCGGGCAGGATGGTCGCCACCGTGCCGGCTTTCGCCATCGCGGCAGCGCCGTCCTCATCCGTGTATTCGAGATGATCCGCCGACAACGCGCCATAGCGCGCGGCAAGTTCGGCGCCATGCAGGTTGGACAGTTGATCGGCGTGAAGCTTGACCGGCAGCCCCAAGGCCTTGGCGGCATCGAAAACGCGCGCCATCTGCTCTGGCGAGAACGCTATGCCTTCGCAAAAACCGTCGACCGCATCCGCCAGTCCTTCGGCGGCAACCGCCGGAACAATCTGCCTGGCGACCAGATCGATAAAAGCGTCCTTGTCCCCCTTTGCTTCGGGCGGCAGGGCGTGCGCAGCCAGACAGGTCGCGCGGATCGTCACCGCCCGTTCTCCGCCCAGCCGGCGGGCGGCGCGCAGCGACTTCTTTTCATTGTCGAGATCGAGGCCATAGCCCGATTTGACTTCGACCGATGTGACACCCTCGGCCATCAGTGCATCGAGGCGCGGCAGCGTCTGGGCAACGAGCTCATCCTCGCTGGCGGCGCGCAGCGACTTGACCGAGGACACGATACCGCCGCCAGCCCGGGCGACTTCCTCATAGGTCGCGCCGGCCAGCCGCATCTCGAATTCGTTGGCGCGGTTGCCGGCATAAACAAGATGCGTGTGACAGTCGATCAGGCCCGGCGTGATCCAGCGGCCATCGCAATCGACGGTCTCGGCACCCTGCAAAAATGCCGCCGGCATCTCCGATTCCGGGCCGGCATAGACAATGCGGCCATCGCGTGCGGCGACCGCGCCATGTTCGATGACACCAAGTCCGGCGGAACTTTCGGCCATGGTCGCCAGGCGCGCATTGCGCCACAGACGAAGATCCCCTGCCCGGCTTTTGCTCTCTGCGGCCATCATCTTTTCCGTTTCATTCGGCGGCGATTATGTATATACATATTGAAACGCACTGCAAGTGCTATCATCGCATGCAAGACAGGGAACAAGACAGGGAAGCGGAGAGAAAAAAGTGACAGCGATCCTTGCGGAACAGGCACTCCTTCCCGATGGCTGGCATAACAATGTGCGGATCATTTTCGCCAATGGACGCGTTACGGCCGTCGAGCCCGGAGCCGTTGCATCGGCCGGCGACGAGCGTCATTCCATTGTGCTGCCCGGCATGCCCAATTTGCACAGCCACGCCTTCCAGCGCGGCATGGCGGGGCTTGCCGAGCTTCGCGGCCCTTCCGCAGACAGTTTCTGGAGCTGGCGCGAGGTGATGTACCGCTTCGCGCTGTCGATGACGCCCGACCAGGTCGAGGCGGTTGCCGCGCAGCTCTATGTCGAAATGCTGGAGGCCGGCTTTTCACGGGTCGGCGAATTTCACTATCTGCATCATGATCGCGATGGAAAACCCTACGCCAATCTTGCCGAGATGGCCGAGCGGATAGCGGCAGCGGCCGGCGAAACCGGCATCGGGTTGACGCTGCTGCCGGTGTTTTACGCGCATTCGTCTTTTGGCGGCGCGGCTCCAAACGAGGGCCAGCGGCGATTCGTCAACGATGTGAATCAGTTCTCCCGGCTCGTTGAGAAAAGCCGCGAATCGGTTCGCGCGTTGAATCAAGCTGTCGTCGGCGTCGCACCGCACAGCCTGCGCGCCGCGACGCCCGAGGAACTCACGGCCATCGCGGCACTGGCGCCCGACGGACCAATCCACATTCATGTCGCCGAGCAGGTGAAGGAAGTCGAAGACTGCCTCGGTTGGTCGGGCGCCCGGCCGGTCGAATTCTTGCTCGCCAACGCCGAGGTCAACCACCGCTGGTGTCTGATCCACGCCACCCACATGACCGATGCGGAAACCATCGGCATGGCCAGGAGTGGCGCCATTGCCGGCCTGTGCCCGATCACCGAGGCCAATCTCGGCGACGGCACCTTTGCCGCACCGTTGTTCCGGGAACATGGCGGGCGCTTCGGCATCGGCTCCGATTCCAACGTGCTGATTGGCCTGCCCGACGAATTGCGCCAGCTCGAATATTCGCAGCGCCTCGCCCACCGCGCCCGCAACGTGCTGGCGATGGCAGGCGGTTCGACCGGGCGCGCGCTGTTCGACGCGGCACGCGACGGCGGCAGCGTCGCGCTTGGCGCCGGCATCTCGGAGATCGCACCTGGCGCCGCCGCCGATCTCGTCTCGCTCGATGCCGACAACGCCTCGCTGGCTGGCAAGACAGGCGACGCGATCCTCGATGCCTGGATCTTCGCCAATGGCAGCAAGGTCGATTGCGTCTGGGTGCATGGGCAAAAGCAAGTCAGTGGCGGCAAGCATACCAAGCGCGAGGCCATCGCCGCGCGGTTTCGCAGCGTCATGACAGCACTTTCAGCATGAACGCGATCGCAATAGTGGATGCGGACACCGGCGGCGGCTCGCTCCACCAGCGCATCCTGTCCGACATCAGCGAGAAGATCCTGTCCGGCACGTGGGCGCCCGGCCATCGCATCCCGTTCGAGCATGAACTGACCGAGCAGTATGGCTGTTCGCGCATGACGGTGAACAAGGCACTGTCGCAGCTGGCCAAGGCCGGGCTGATCGAACGGCGGCGGCGCTCCGGCAGTTTCGTCCGCCAGCCGCAGTCGCAGGCGGCGGTGCTGGAAATCCACGACATCAGGATCGAGGTCGAAGCGCTTGGCCTAGCCTATCGCTACGAGCGCCTAGCGCGGCACAAAAGGCGCAGCACCACTGAGGATCGCGGTCGGCTGGAACTCGACGCCGCCGGATCGGTGCTGGCGCTGGAATGCCGCCATTTCGCCGGCAAGCGGCCGTTCGCGCATGAACAGCGGCTGATCAACCTCGCCGCCGTGCCTGGGGCGGCCGACGAGGAATTTCTCGATGTCGCGCCCGGCCCGTGGCTGATCGGCCGCGTGCCGTGGAGCGAGGCCGAGCACCGCATCCGCGCGGTTGCCGCCGACAGGCACATCGCGGCGGCGCTCGACGTCGGCGCCGGCGCACCCTGCCTGGTGGTCGAACGACGGACATGGAGCGCCGAACACCCGGTCACCCATGTCCGCTTCACCTACGCGGCCGAGAGCCACACGCTGGTGGCAAGGTTTAGGCCGCAGGGGTAGCTGATCTCCCCCCTCGTGGGGGAGATGGCCGGCAGGCCAGAGGGGGGCGTCGTAGACCCTCGATTTTGCCTGCCATGAACTTACTCGAAAAACGGAAAGGCCAGCGGGACAGCGCCCCTCTCTGCCTTGCCAGGCATCTCCCCCGCGAGGGGGGAGATTGGCGGTTTCAACGCCTCAAATCGCCGCCGTGATAATGATCTCGACCAGATATTCCGGGCTGGCGAGCTTGGCTTCGCCGGTGGCGCGGGCGGGCGTGTGGCCCTTCGGCACCCACTTGTCCCATTCCGCATTCATCTCGGCGAAGGTGCCCATGTCGTCCAGCCAGATGATTGCTTGCAGGATCTTGGTCTTGTCGGTGCCGGCCTTGGCCAGCAACTCGTCGATGGTCGCCAGGATATCCCGGGTCTGCGAGGCAACATTGCCGCCCGGCTCGCCGACCTGGCCGGCCAGGTAGACGGTGTTGCCATGGATGACGATCTGGGTCATGCGCGGACCTACATCGATGCGACGAATGCTCATGGGATGTTTTCCTTCCTTTTGTCAGTCGCGCCTCTTTAGAGTCGCGACTTGCTTCGGGCAAGGCCGCCGGCCCGAATCCCCTTGGACCAGCCAGGGACAGGATTCACGGCAAGTTGAGCCGCCGGCCGCAATTCCGCCGGATTGGCTTGTTGACTAATGTAATAACATCACATATCCAACCGGCCTCTGCATGCAGCCGGATGTGACCTGCCCACGGAATGATATGACCCAGACCTGCCTGACATTCCGTGACCTGACGCTGGGCTACAACAGCCATCCCGCGATCCATCACCTCGACGGCACGATCCGCAAGGGTTCGCTGACGGCCGTGGTCGGCGCCAACGGTTCGGGTAAGTCGACGCTGATGAAGGGTATTGTCGGGGTTCTCAAGCCGATGGCCGGCAGCGTGATCCGGGCGCCTGGCTTGCGCGCCGCCTATCTTCCCCAGCAATCGGAACTCGACCGTTCCTTCCCGGCGCGCGTCGTCGATCTGGTCTCGCTCGGCCTGTGGCCGAAGCGCGGCATGCTCGGCCGCTACACCAAGGAAGACCGCGAATCCGTCAGCCAGGCGCTGATGGCGGTCGGCCTCGGCGGTTTCGAGAAGCGGCCGATCGACACGCTGTCGGGCGGGCAGTTGCAGCGCACATTGTTTGCCCGCGTGCTGCTGCAGGATGCCGACCTGATCCTGCTCGACGAGCCGTTCAACGCCGTCGACGCCAAGACGGTCGGCGACCTGATCGCGCTGATCAAGCGCTGGCATGGCGAGGAACGCACCATCATGGTCGTCGTCCATGACCTCGACCTGGTGCGCCAGAATTTCCCCGAAACGCTGCTTTTGGCCCGCCAGCCCATCGCCTGGGGCGAAACCAGGGAAACGTTGAAGCCGGAAAATCTTTTGCGCGCACGCCGTTTCCACGAGGCCTGGGAGGAAAACGCTCCCTGGTGCGAACCGGACGAGCACGCCCATGGGCACGATCATCATGGACACGACCATGATCATCAGCACGGCGCCGGACCGAGGGCTGCCTGATGGACACGCTCTACGGTCTCTTGATCGCACCCTTCGCCGATTTCGCCTTCATGCAACGGGCGCTGGTCGGCTCGCTGATGCTGTCGCTCGGCGCCTGCCCGGTCGGCGTCTTCCTGATGCTCCGGCGCATGAGCCTGTCCGGCGATGCCATGGCGCATGCCATCCTGCCGGGTGCGGCCGCGGGCTTCCTGTTCTATGGGCTGGAAATCCTGCCGATGACGATTGGCGGCCTGATCGCCGGCGTCATCGTCGCGCTCGGCGCCGGTGCGGTCTCGCGCTTCACCATCCAGCGCGAGGACGCCTCGATGGCGGCCTTCTATCTGATTTCGCTCGCCATCGGCGTGCTGATGGTGTCGATCCGCGGCTCCAGTGTCGATCTCATGCATGTGCTGTTCGGCACCGTGCTGGCACTCAACAACGAAGCGCTGACGCTGATCGGCGGCATCGTAGCGGTAACGCTGGTCAGTCTCGCCATTTTCTGGCGGGCTTTGGTCGCCGAATGCCTCGATCCGCTGTTCCTGCGCTCGGTCAGCCGCATGGGCAGTCCGGTGCACTTCATCTTCCTCGGCCTCGTCGTGCTCAATCTGGTCGGCGGCTTCCAGGCGCTCGGCACGCTTCTGTCGGTCGGGCTGATGATGCTGCCGGCCGCTGCCGCCCGCTTCTGGACCGTGCGCGTCGAGCCGATGTGCGTGCTGGCCGTGCTGATCGGCTTTGCCTCCTGCATCGCGGGGCTGCTGTTGTCCTATCACGCCTCGCTGCCATCCGGCCCGGCCATCATCCTGTCGTCCGGCGTCGTCTATTTCGCCTCGATCCTGTTCGGCACGCGCGGCATTCTGCGCGCCCGCATCATCCACCACCGTCACAGAACGGCCTGATCCCCGCCCCCCAAAGGAGACTTGACCATGCTGAAATCACTCCGTGCCGCCCTGGTGATGAGCGTTATAACATTAACCGCCTTTGGCGCATCATCGGCTTTCGCGGCACCGCTGAGGGTGGTCGCCAGCTTCACGGTCATCGCCGATTTCGCCAAAAATGTCGGCGGCGACCTCATCGATGTCACCACCATCGTCGGGCCTGATGGCGACGCCCATGTCTACGAACCGAGCCCGGCCGATGCTGTGGCCATGGCCAAGGCCGATATCGTGCTGGTCAACGGCCTGCATTTCGAAGGCTTCCTGCAACGGCTGGTCGATGCCAGCGCGACCAAGGCCTCGATCATCACCTTGACCGAGGGGGTCACGCCGATCGATTTCAAGCCTGAATTCGCCGACGCGGACGCCGCTGAAGGCGCCGGCACCGGCGGCGGCAAGACGGTCACCGATCCGCACGCCTTCCAGTCGATCGCCAATGCCAGGATCTATGTGAAGAACATCGCCGAGGCCTTCTGCGCGGCCGATAGCGATGGTTGCGTCTCCTACCAGACCAATGCCGCGACCTACACCAAGAAGCTAGATGCGCTGGAAGGCGAAGTGAAGGCGGCGATCCAGTCGATCCCAGAGGCGAAGCGCGTCGTCATCACCTCGCACGATGCCTTCGGCTATTTCGAGCACGCATACGGCCTGACTTTCCTCGCCCCGCAAGGCATCTCGACCGATTCCGAACCGTCAGCAGCCGACGTCGCCAAGCTGGTCACGCAGGTAAAGCAGGACAAGGCAGCCGCGATCTTCGTCGAGAACATCACCAATCCGCGCCTGATCGAGCAGATCGCCGATGAAACCGGCATCAAGGTGGGCGGCACCCTCTATTCGGACGCGCTGTCGCAGCCCGACGGCCCGGCCTCGACCTATATCGACATGATGCACAACAACATCCGCCAGATCAAAGGCGCGATCCTCGGCAGCTGAGGCAAACCAGCGCTATCCAATCGGGTCGCATTGGCCCGGTTGGATTTTTCCGCGCACAATGTCTATTTGGCAGAGAATTCTCTCGATGCGGATTGCCGCGCATGCGGGGCAGTGGCAAGACTGCCTCCAGACCAGATTGCGAGGATGCTGCCATGGAATACCGCGAGATCAGTGAAGACTATTCGGTCTCGGGCCAGATCCAGCCCGAAGACGCCGCCGCCATCAAGGAAGCCGGCTTCAAGAGCGTGATCTGCAACCGCCCCGATGACGAGCAGCCCGGCCAACCTTCGGCCGACACGGTGAAGGCGGCGGTGGAAGCCGCCGGTCTCGCCTTCCGCTACATTCCAGTCATCAGCGGCCAGATCACCACCGAGAATGTCGAGGACCAGGCCGAGGCGCTGGACGAATTGGAAGGCCCCGTCTTCGCCTATTGCCGTTCAGGTGCGCGCTGCACCAATCTCTACGGGCTGATCCAGCAGTCGAAAGCTTAAATCGGCAGCGCGCCGGTTTCCTTCAGCGTCTCCAGCACGATCGCCGTCTTCACGTGCTGCACGGATTCGTGCGGCAACAGCACGCCGTTGACGAACTCCGATAGTGATTTGAGATCCGGCGTCACCACTTTCAGGATGTAATCCATCTCGCCGGTCAGCGCGTGCGCCTCCTGCACTTCCGGCAGCCGTGCCAGCAGTTCGCCGAAGCGCCGTGCATTGTCGCGGTTGTGGGTGGCCAAGGTCACGGAGATGACATTGACCAGCGAGAAACCGAGCTTGTCGCGGTCGAGTACGGCCCGATAGCCCTTGATATAGCCGTCTTCCTCCAGCCGCTGGCGGCGGCGCGAGCATTGCGACGCCGACAAGTTCACACGCTCCGAGAGATCGTTGTTGGTGAGCCGCGCATCGCCCTGCAACAGTGCCATTATCTTGCGGTCAAAATGATCAATGCGCGTCCCATCCATGGTTTTCTCCCACGACATGCACAGTTCACGCATGAGATGATCATTTCAAGCGTTTGAATGCAAGCACCATGCACCGGCTCCGCGCTATGATGGCGCCAGATGGCCTTTCAGGCCCAGCAGCTTCCGGAGGAATATCATGGGTCCTTTCCCGCACGACGCGCCGCCCGCCACGATCAGCAAGGCCAATCCCGCCGGCACCGACGGGTTCGAGTTCGTCGAGTTCGCACATCCAGAGCCGCGGAAGCTGGCCGAACTGTTCACCCGCATGGGCTATGTGGCGGTGGCCAAGCACCGCACGAAGGACATCACCGTCTGGCGCCAGGGCGACATCAACTATGTCGTCAATGCCGAGCCGGGCTCGCACGCGATGAAGTTCGTCGACAAGCATGGTCCCTGCGCGGCTTCGATGGCTTGGCGCGTGGTGGATGCCAAGCACGCTTTCGATCACGCCGTTGCCAATGGCGCCACGCCCTACCAAGGCGACGACAAGGCGCTCGACGTTCCCGCGATCGTCGGTATTGGCGGCTCGCTGCTCTATTTCATCGACACCTATGGCAAGAAGGGTTCGGCCTATGACGCCGAGTTCGAGTGGCTCGGCGCGCGCGATCCGCGGCCGCAAGGCGTCGGCTTCTATTACCTCGACCACCTGACCCACAATGTCTATCGCGGCCAGATGGACAAATGGTGGGATTTCTATCGCAATCTGTTCGGCTTCAAGCAGATCCACTTCTTCGACATCGACGGCAAGATCACCGGCCTGGTCAGCCGCGCCATCACCTCGCCCTGCGGCAAGATCCGCATTCCGCTCAACGAATCCAAGGACGAGACCAGCCAGATCGCCGAGTACCTGAAGAAGTACAATGGCGAAGGCATCCAGCACATCGCGGTCGGCACCGACGAAATATACGCCGCCACCGACAAGCTCGCCGACAACGGGCTGAAATTCATGCCCGGCCCGCCCGAGACCTACTACGACATGTCGTATGACCGCGTGAACGGCCATGACGAGCCGATCGAGCGGATGAAGAAGCACGGTATCCTGATCGACGGCGAAGGCGTGGTCGACGGCGGCATGACCAAGATTCTCTTGCAGATCTTCTCGAAGACCGTGATCGGCCCGATCTTCTTCGAGTTCATCCAACGCAAGGGCGACGAAGGCTTTGGCGAAGGCAATTTCCGCGCGCTGTTCGAATCGATCGAACAGGACCAGATCAAGCGCGGCGTGATCAAGGTGCAGGCGGCGGAGTAGAGCGACGCGACACCGGCAACTTGCAGTACGATCGATTATGACCTAAATTATAGTCATAAAGGTCGTACCCATGAATGTTTCCATCGCCGAGGCCAAAGCCAAATTGTCGGAACTCGTCAGTCGCGCGGAAGCCGGTGAGGAGATCGTGCTCACGCGCCACGGCAAGGTGGCCGCGCGTATTGTGCCGCCAGCAGTGGCCGAACCCCTGCCGCGTATTGGCGCGTTGAAGGGCAAGATCTGGATAGCGGACGATTTTGACGAACTCGGTCCAGAGTGGGACGAGTACGTGAAATGACGGTCGGCCCGTTTCTCGCCGATACACATATCATCCTCTGGTCGATTTCGGACGATCGACGTCTTAGCGAACATCACCGCGCCATTCTGGCTTCGGAAGCGGTGGTTTTTGTGAGCGCGGCAAGCGTTTGGGAGATTGCCATCAAACGTTCGATCGGAAAACTCGATGCGCCGGATGACCTTCCAGTGCTGCTTCCAAGGATGCGATTTCAGCCGCTCGCCATCACGTTGCAGCATGCGAATGCGGTTGGCGACCTACTCCGGCATCATGGCGATCCATTTGACAGACTGCTGATTGCGCAGGCCCAAATCGAGAAGTTGACCATCATGACATCCGATCCGCATTTTGCCCGTTACGACGTCGCTTTGACTTGATCAGCGGGGTCCTTGATCTCACAAGCCCAGCCGCTCCACCTCGGCCTGCCTTAATTTCAAATCATAATCGAGCAGGAATTCGTCGAGCTGCGGCGGCGCGACCGAGGTGCCGGACAGCATCGCGTGCACCTGGCCGCGATGATGGATGTCGTGCAGGAAGACGTGAGCGAGGATGTCGCCGATGCGCTCGGGGATCATGCCGTCCTCGCGCCGGTCGGTGATGACGCGGCGATCGAGATCGGCCTCCGACAGGGTATCGCAAAAAGCGATCAACCGCCGGTCGGCCGCAAGCTGGGCGGCAAACAGCGCCCGGGCTTCCTCGAAGGGCACGTAGTCGTCATGGGCGGCCGCTCCGATGCCGCCCTCTTCGAGAAAATCGAGATAGAGATGATCGACCGCGAGGATATGGTTGAGCGTCGCCTTGATCGACGGGAAGAAGCTGGTGCGCTCGGCCTTGAATTCGCCCGGCTCGAGCGCGAGCACGGCTCGGTAGAGCCGATCGTTCGACCAGAGGTTGTTGCCGGCCATGCGGCGCAGATGGTCAAGAAGATTCATGGCTGAACGCAGGCCCTCATCGCTCGTATTTCTCTACCTTCTGCTCGATCGCGCCGAAGATCGAATGGCCGGCTCTGTCCTTCATCTCGATACGTACCGTGTCACCGAAGCGCAGGAATGGCGTCTTGGGCTCACCCGACACAATGGTCTCGATCATGCGCAGTTCGGCGATGCAGGAATAGCCGGCGCCGCCCGCCGACACCGGCTTGCCCGGCCCGCCATCGAGCTTGTTGGAGGCGGTCCCGGAGCCGATGATGGTGCCGGCAACCAGCGGCCGTGTCCGGGCGGCATGGGCGATCAGCACCGGAAAATCGAAGGTCATGTCGACACCGGTGTTGGCGCGGCCGAACGGCTTGCCGTTGAGATCGGCGAGCAGCGGCAGGCTGACCTTGCCGCCATCCCAGGCGTCACCCAACTCATCGGGTGTGACCGCGACCGGCGAAAAGGCCGAAGACGGTTTCGACTGGAAGAAGCCGAAACCCTTGGCCAATTCCGGCCCGGTCAGTGCGCGCAGCGTCACATCGTTGACCAGCATGACCAGCCGGATCGCGGCGCGTGCTTCGTCGAGGCTGGCGCCCATCGGCACGTCGTCGACGATGACCGCGACCTCCGCCTCCATGTCGATGCCGAAGGCCTCGTCAGCCATGCGGATCGGATCGCGCGGTGCGATGAAAGAGTCCGAGCCGCCCTGGTAGATCAGCGGATCGGTCCAGAAGCTCGCCGGCATTTCGACGCCGCGCGCCTTCCGTACCAGTTCGACATGGTTCACATAGGCCGATCCATCGGCCCATTGATAGGCGCGCGGCAGCGGCGAGTGTGCATCATGCTCGTGAAAGCGCGCCGACGGCACCGCGTTGTTCTCCAGCGATTCCGCGATTGTCGAGAGATGCGGCGAGATCCTGCGCCAATCGTCGAGTGCCGCTTGAAGCGTACGCGCCAGGAACGAGGCGTCGGTGTACTGCGTCAGGTCGCGCGAGACGACAACGAGTTTTCCGTCACGCGTCCCGTCCTTCAATGTGGCAAGCTTCATGCGGTTTCCTCTCCTGATGCGGCTTTGGCGCCGCTTTGGTTGTTTATTTTGCGCATGATCTTTTCCGAAAACCGGTTCCCACTTTTCGCTGACGCGGTCCTTCGGTTCGGGATCATGCTAGCTCCACAACAAGGCCGTCGCGGGCGATCGTCAAGTCGCCGGCCCATGTTTTCCTTACAGCGGCGACCCAGTCGGCATCGCCGATTTCGGCATCATCGGCCGGGATGAGATGGTTGAGCACCAGCCGCTTCACGCCGGCATCGGTGGCGATGCGCCCGGCCTCCTCGGCAAAGCTGTGGCTGGCGAGGAGATGTTCCCTGAGCCGCGCGCCGTTGCCGGTTCGGGTCACCAGCCGCTCGATGCCCTCTTCCAGCATGGCTTCGTGGACGAGGATGTCAGCCCCTTGGGCGAAATCGGCGAGCGGCGGAAAGAAGGCCGTGTCGGCGGAGAACACCACGCTTTTCCCGCCATGCTCGAGGCGCAGGGCAAAGCAGTCGGTCACCGGCGGATGGTCGACGCGCAGCGCCGAAACCTTCAGACCGCGTTGCCGGAGCACGTCGCCTTCGCCGAATTCGTCGATCGACACCAGTTCGCGGATGTCCGGCCGGCCTTCGTCGGCGATGCGGATTTCGATGTCGAATTCCATCGCCTGGCAAAAGCGCCGCCAGTAGTGGCCGGTGCCGGGCGGGCCGAATATGGTGACCGGCGTCGCCAGCCCCGCTGTCCAGGCGGTGTGGATCAGCGGCCCCAGTTCCAGCACATGGTCGGAATGCAGATGCGTGATGAAGATCAGGTCGAGCGCCTTCAGGCTGAGGCCGGCATCGACCAGACCGCGCGTGACGCCAAGCCCGCAGTCGACGACGATGGTCCGCCCGCCGATCTCAAGCAGCGACGAACTCGGCCACGGTCCGCCCGGCCGCAGCGCCGGGCCGCCTTTCGAGCCCATTAGCACCAACCGATCCGGCATTGGCTTGCCGCTCAAGACCAGTCGCCCTCCGGCGTGCCGTTGAAGCGCTTCTTCAGGTCGGCCCAGCAGTCGATGTAATTGTCCTGCCGTGTTTCCAGTTCGGCGCCGTAGCGGGTCAGCATCTGCGGAAAGCGGGTCTCGAACATGAACGCCATGGTGTTGTCGAGCTTGGCCGGTTTGAGCTCCGCGCGCGAGGCCTTTTCGAAGCCAGGCGCATCCGGGCCATGGGCCAGCATCAAATTGTGCAGGCTGATGCCGCCGGGGACAAAGCCTTCTTCCTTGGCATCGTACTGGCCGTGGATCAGCCCCATGAACTCGCTCATGATGTTGCGGTGATACCAGGGTGGCCGAAACGTATCTTCCGCCACCAGCCAGCGCGGCGGGAAGATGACGAAATCGATGTTGGCGGTGCCCTCCTCGCCGCTTGGCGCGGTGAGCACGGTGAAGATCGACGGATCGGGATGATCGAACAGGAGGGCGCCGACGGGCGAAAAGGTTGCCAGATCATATTTGTAGGGCGCGTAGTTGCCGTGCCAGGCGACAACGTCGAGCGGCGAATGACCGATCTCGGTGACGTGGAAATTGCCGCACCATTTCACCGTCAGCCGGCAAGGCGTTTCCTTCTCTTCGAACCAGGCGCAAGGCGTCTTGAAATCGCGGGGATTGGCGAGGCAATTGGCGCCGATCGGGCCACGGTCGGGCAGCGTCAGCTTGGCGCCGTAATTCTCGCAGACATAGCCGCGTACTTCCTTGTCGACGAGTTCGACCTTGAAGACGAGGCCGCGCGGCAGCACAGCGATCTCGCCGGGCCGAAGTTCGATGACCCCCATCTCGGTGACGAAGCGCAGGGCGCCGACCTGCGGCACGACCAGCAACTCGCCGTCGGCGTTGAAGAAATGGTCGTCGCCCATCGATGTGTTGGCGACATAGACATGGGCCGCCATGCCGGTCTGCCCGAGCACGTCACCGGCGGTGGTGATGCTGCGCATGCCCTGGACAAAGTCGGTCGGCTCCTTCGGCATCGGCACCGGATTCCAGCGATACTGGCCGAGCGCCAGCTCATGGTCGCCGACATTCGGCGCGCTCTTCCACAAGGGATAGTTCGACGCCTTGAAGTGGCCGGTGTGCTTGACGCTCGGCCTGATGCGATAGAGCCAGGAGCGCTCGTTGGTGCCGCGTGGCGCGGTGAACGGCGAGCCGGAAAGCTGTTCGGCGTAAAGGCCGTAGGCCGGCCGCTGGGGTGAGTTGCGGCCCTGCGGCAGCGAACCTGGCAAGGTTTCGGTCTCAAAATCATTGCCGAAACCCGGCATGTAGGAAAAGGCCATCGCTTCCTCCCGGAGTGGATCTCAATTGACCAAACTGGTTTCATTTGTAACCATCTAAAATGTAACTATCAATCCATCACGTCGGGACGTTAGGCCATGGAAATCCTGGAACTCGAAAGCTTCCTGCCCTATCGGCTCTATCGCCTGGCCGATGCCGTGAGCCGCGAATTCTCCGGGGTATACAAGGACAGCCATGGACTGACGCGGCCGGAGTGGCGCACGCTTTCCGGGCTCGGCCAGCGCGGCACAATGACCGCGACCGAACTTGGCGAGCAATCGGCCATGCACAAAACCAAGGTGTCGCGCGCCGTGGCCGAACTCGAACGGCGGCGCTGGCTGACGCGCACGCCTGATGGGAATGATCGCCGTGTCGAACATCTGACACTGACCAGAGCGGGGCTGGCCGCCTATCGCGAGATGGTGCCTTTGGCGAAGGCGTTCGAGAGGGAGTTGCTGGCGAGGCTGAGCGCCAGCGAACGCACGGCGATTGTCAGTGGGGTGGCGGCGCTGGAGAGAGCGTTGGAAGGAAAGTAGCGTTGATACGCTGGCGGGACAGCACCCCCCTCTGGCCTGCCGGCCATCTCCCCCGCAAGGGGGGAGATTGGCGGCTTCGGCGCCGCGCCATCTTTGCCACGTCCGTGATTGGCGAAGGCAGCAATCAAAACCAATCTCCCTCCTTGCGGGGGAGATGGCCGGCAGGCCAGAGGGGGGTGCTGTCCCGCTAACGTCTCCGGCACAGTGCCTTCACAGCAGCCTCACCAGTCCATCACCACCTTGCCGGAACTGCCGCTGCGCATTGCATCGAACCCAACCTGAAAATCGTCGATGCCGATGCGGTGGGTGATCAGGCCGGAGACATCGAGCGGACCCTGGACCAGGGCGATCATCTTGTACCAGGTCTCGAACATCTCGCGGCCGTAGATGCCCTTGAGATGCAGCATCTTGAAGATGACCTTGTTCCAGTCGATCTCGAAGCCGGTCGGCGCGATGCCCAGGATGGCGATCTTGCCGCCATTGTTCATGGTGTCGATCATGTCGCGGAAGGCGGGCGCGGCGCCCGACATTTCGAGGCCGACGTCAAAACCCTCTGTCATGCCGAGCGCCGGCATGACATCACGCAGCTTTTCCTTCGACGCATCGACGACATGCTGGACGCCGAGCTTTTTGGCCAGCGCCAGCCGCACTGGATTGATGTCGGTGATCACCACCTTGCGCGCGCCGACGCATTGGGCAACGAGCGCGCCCATGATGCCGATTGGCCCGGCACCGGTGACCAGCACATCTTCACCGACGAGGTCGAAAGACAGAGCGGTGTGCACCGCATTGCCCAGGGGATCGAAGATCGCGGCGACCTCATCGGGCACATCGTCGGGGATCGGCACCACATTGTGCTGCGGGATCGCCAGATACTCGCCGAAGGCGCCTGGACGGTTGACGCCGACGCCGAGCGTGTTGCGGCACAGATGGCCCCTGCCCGCACGGCAGTTGCGGCAATGGCCGCAGACGATATGGCCTTCGCCCGACACGCGCTGGCCAACCTTGTATTCGGTGACCGCAGCGCCGAAATCGGCGACGGTGCCGACGAATTCATGGCCGGTCACCATCGGCACGGGCACCGTCTTCTGCGCCCACTGGTCCCAATTGTAGATGTGGACATCGGTGCCGCAGATCGCGGTTTTCCTGATCTTGATCAGCACGTCGTTGGGGCCGATCTCCGGCACCGGCACCTCTTCCATCCAGATGCCCGGCTCGGCCTTGGCCTTCACCAGCGCCTTCATCATGTTCGACATGTCTCGCTCCTTACCCTCCCCCTTGTGGGGAGGGTGGCCCGAAGGGCCGGGTGGGGGTTCTAACTTTACCGGTGGAGATCCCTGCGCACCCCCACCCCGTCTCTCGACCACTTGCTTTGCAAGCAGTCGCTCGCCGACCCTCCCCGCAAGGGGGGAGGGTGAAGCGCCTCATCCAATCACGCCGAGTTCCCTGCCAACCTCGCCAAATGCCTCCACCGCACGATCGATGTCGGCAGTGGAATGCGCTGCCGACATCTGGGTGCGGATGCGCGCCTGGCCTTTCGGCACCACCGGGAAGGAAAAGCCGATGACATAGATGCCGCGTTTCAACATGCGCGCCGCCATCTCCTGCGCCAGGCTCGCATCGCCCAGCATCACCGGAATGATCGGATGGTCGGCTCCGGCCAAGGTGAAGCCGAGCTTGCCCATCTCAGACCTGAACCGCGCCGCATTGGCATAGAGGCGCTGGCGCAAGGCGTCGCCATTGCGGATCAGGTCGAACACCTTGATCGAAGCGCCCGCGATCGCCGGCATCAGCGTGTTGGAGAAGAGATAGGGGCGTGAGCGCTGGCGCAGCCAGTCGACCACCTGGTTTTTGCCCGAGGTGTAGCCGCCCGACGCGCCGCCGAGCGCCTTGCCCAGTGTCCCGGTGATGATGTCGACCCTGCCCTCGACACCGCAATGTTCCGGCGAACCACGGCCATTGTGGCCGACGAACCCGACGGCATGGCTGTCGTCGACCATGACCATGGCGTCGTATTTGTCGGCGAGATCGCAGACACCGCGGAGATTGGCGATGATGCCGTCCATCGAAAACACGCCGTCGGTAGCGATCAGCCGGAAACGGCAATCCTTCGCTTCTTTCAGCCGCGCTTCGAGATCGGCCATGTCGTTGTTGGCGTAGCGGAAGCGCTTGGCCTTCGACAGCCTGACCCCATCGATGATCGAGGCGTGGTTCAGCGCATCCGAGATGATCGCGTCTTCCTCGCCCAGCAGCGTCTCGAACAGACCGCCATTGGCGTCGAAGCACGAGCCGTAGAGGATGGTGTCCTCCAGGCCGAGAAAGGATGAAATCGTCGCCTCGAGCTGCTTGTGCTCCTCCTGCGTGCCGCAGATGAAGCGCACCGACGCCATGCCGTAGCCATAACGGTCGAGCGCCTGGCTGGCCGCGTCGCGCAGTTCGGCGCTGTCAGCGAGGCCGAGATAGTTGTTGGCGCAAAAGTTAAGCACTTTCTCACCGCCGACCTCGATCTGCGCCGACTGCATCGAGGAAATCACCCGTTCCGACTTGTAGAGACCGGCTGATTTGAGCCCTGCAAGCTCACTGTCGATATGGGAGAGAAATGCTGCGGTCATGATCAGGCCCTGTTTGACGTGGGTCGACTGTTGTCCTGTCCGCGCAAAAAATCCATCGCAAAAGCGACCGGGCCGGTGGTGGCCAGCATCAAATGAAGCGTCATGGGCATCGCCCAAGCACGCCCCAGGGGATCACAACGGCTGGCGAACGTTCAAATGCGGATTGAAGGCGAAAGGAGCCGATAACCATTCCGCGATCTTTCCGCGTTTCCCGCGATCTTTGCGCGTTTCCCCCTTGTCGGCCGGCTGTCGATTTCCGGTCCTGTTAACGTTTCCTGTTCAATGATGCCCACACAGGAATCCGTTGGCGAGAGGGCCGCCCCCGAAAATGTCGCAGCAGCCGGTGCAAACCGTTTCAGGCAAGCTCATACTTCTGATCAAGGCCGGCTATTGGCTAGCGCTGTTGATCATCGCCGCCATGGTGGCAGCCTCCTTCGTGCTGCTGCAGCAGACGATGGCCACGCACCAGCACAACCATACCCTGCTCGATATCGTCGGCACGCAGAAAACCTTGTCGCAGCGTATCGTTTTCCTTGCCAATGCGACGGATGTCGCCTCGCGCGAGAAGCAGCCGGCGCTGGTCAGCGCGCTCAAGCAGGCGACGGTGGAGTTCGAGACCAACTACGATCTGCTGCTCGAGCAGACGGGGGCAGATCCGCAATCACCGGCCAAGCTCGATCCGAAGTCGATCGAGAGCGTGCTCTTCGCCAAACCCTTCCATCTCGACTATTTCTCGGTTGGGCTGATCGCCAATGGCGACCGTCTGATCTCGGCGCTTGAATCGCAACTCAACAATCTCGACAATGGCGGCTACAAAGGCAGCGCCGAACGCGTCAACCTCGACATGTCGGTCGCCAACGCCACCTTGTCGGGCTATGCCGCGCTCGGCCAGCGTATCAGCGCCGAGGCCGACGAGCGCTCCGAAAAGTTGCTCTCCCTCCACCGCACGCTGTTCTACGCCACGCTCGGCGTCATCCTGCTGGTAGCGCTGTTCATCTTCAGGCCGATGTCCAACGCGATCCTTCGCAAGACCCGCGAACTGGTCGACGCGCGCAATTCGATGGCCTTCATCGCGGTTCATGACGGACTGACCGGCCTGCATAACCGAACCTTCCTGACCGACCATTTCGAGACGTTGATCAAGGGCGCGCATCGGCGACGCGAGCGTCTGGCCGTGGTCCAGCTCGATCTCGACCGTTTCAAGCAAATCAACGATACGCTGGGCCATGCCGCCGGCGACTATGTCCTGGTCATCACGGCACAGCGCATGCGCGATTCCTGCCGGGCGTCGGATCTGTGCGCGCGGCTCGGTGGCGACGAATTCGTGATGATCCTCAACGGCGCCGGCAGCACCGAAGATATCAACATGCTGGCACGGCGCATCCTGGCGCACATCAACGAGCCGATCGTTTTCCAGGGCACGACCATTCTTCCCGGCGCCAGCGCCGGCATCGCCGTGTATCCGATAGACGCCGACAACGCGCAAGATCTTTTGGTTCACGCCGATCTGGCGCTCTATTCGGCCAAGAAGATGGGAGGCGGCAACTTCTCGTTCTTCTCGGAGGAGCTGCGCCGCGAACTCGACTATCGCAAGCAACTCGAACACGACATCAAGGTCGCCATCTCCGAAAAGGCGTTCCAGGTCTATTTCCAGCCGCAGGTTTCGCTGACCACCGGCACGATCAGCGGCATCGAAGCGCTGGTGCGCTGGAACCATGCCGAACGCGGCATGATCTCGCCCGGCGAATTTATTCCGGTTGCGGAGAAATGCGGCTTCATGCCGGAAATCGGCCGCATCGTGATCAGCAAGGCGATCAACGAAGCCGCTGAATGGAACCGCGCCGGGATTGCCTTCGGGCGGCTAGCCGTCAATGTTTCGGGCACCGAGTTGCGCGAGCATGATTTCGATGCGTTCCTGTTCGGGACGCTGGAGAAGGCCGGACTGCCGCCGCAGAAACTGTCGCTGGAAATCGTCGAATCCGTCATTCTGGACGATGAGAAGACAGGCATCGCGGCAAAGCTGCGTCACATCAGGGCGGCCGGCGTCCATCTGGAACTCGATGATTTCGGCACCGGCTATGCTTCGCTGAGCCATGTCAATCCGAACGAGATCGACCGGCTCAAGATCGACCGCCGCTTCGTCCAGAACATCCACGAGAACGGCGACAACTCCAAGATCGTGCGCGCCATCACCGAGCTTGCCCGCGGCCTCGGCATCTCGATCGTCGCCGAAGGCGCCGAAACCGAAGCCGAACTCGACTCGCTGATGGCGATCGGCTGCGATCAGGTGCAAGGCTATTCCATCGCCTTCCCGATGCCGCAGGACAAGGCGCTCGAGTGGCTGACCGCCCGCATGCCGAAGAAGGCAAAGCTGACGGTGCTGCAAGGCAGTCTGGCGTAGGCACCCGCGCGTCCGCCTTGACAACCAGCCATGCACATGGCGGCCTGTCGCGACGCAAACGGATGCCGCGACCTATGACATCGTTTTGGTTTGTCCTCGCGGCCGTGTTGATGTCCGCGTTGCCGGCTCATGGGGCGGATCGCACGATCTATCTCACCTTCGACGACGGTCCGCTCAGCGGCACCGGCAACATCCTCGACGTGTTGCAGGCGAGCCAAGTTCAGGCAACGTTGTTCATGGTCGGCATGCACGCCGAGGCCAGTGCGTCCAACAAGATGCTGGTGCGGCGCGCCAAGGCGATGCCGCTGGTGACGATCGGCAACCACAGCTACAGCCACGCCTACAATCACTACCGGCACTTCTATGGCGATACGGAAGGCGTGGTCACCGATATGCTCAAGGCGAACGCCGTGCTCGGCCTGAAGCCTGCCGTGCACGCGCGCCTGCCAGGGCGCGATGTGTTCCGACTGCCCTCGATGTCAAAGGACGACAACTCGCTCGGGCCCGCGCAAGCCGGTCGTGAGGATCCCGACTACGAGTTCGTCGCGGCTTCCGGCTTCTATCTCTATGGCTGGGACCACGAATGGGTGCACAAGGCGGCGGTGAGCCGGTGCAGAGCGTCGACCATCTGGTCAGCGAGATCGATCACCTGTTCGGCTATGGTCATTTCGTCAGACCCGGCAAGCTGATCCTGTTGATGCATGACGAGATGTTCCAGGACCGCTTCGACGGCAAGACGAAGCTGACCAACCTGATCGCCGCGCTGAAGCTGCGCCACTATGCCTTTGGAACGATCCCGACCTATGACGACTGAGCCAACGGGTGACGACTAACCCAACGGGCAGACTTTCCTAGCTCTCCACATTGTTCCGCAACACCGCCAGCACCTGCGCGAACTCCGCCAGCCGCTCGTCGGACAGTCCCACCCGCAGCCGCTTGTCGAAAACAAGCGCGGCCTTGCGTAGTGTCTCGAACATCGCTTCTCCAGCCTCCGTCAATTCGACCAGATGGACCCGGCGGTTGACGGGATCGCGGCGACGCGTCAGCAGGCCCTGCGCCTCCATGGCGTTTAGGTGATGGGTCAGCGTCGCGCCCTGGATGCCGATCATGCCGGCAAGTTCGCGTTGATTGGCAAGCTTGCTCGACTTGACCGACAGCAGCGTGAGCCAGACCGGCAAGGTGCCGCCCGCTTCGACCAAGGCAGCGTCGAAGGCTTGGGCGACAAGCTTGGCGGTGCGGCCGAGATTCATGCCGACCGGCGGGCGTTCAAAGGGCGTCATTGCCGGACAGTAGACGGTGTTTTCCAAGGATGGAACTGGTTCATTTTATACATTGACATCGAATAGTTCGATATCTAATTATTGCACTGACAGCAAGCGAGAGAGGAGAGATGGCATGCAGTATGCCTACATCGTCGTCATCGGTCTTCACGTCATGGCAGGCGTATTCTGGGCGGGCACGACCATCGCGGTCGGCCGTGACCCGGACATCCGCGCGGAACGGTTCTTCCGGCCGCAAATGGGTGCTGCCGGCCTGGTTTTCCTGACCGGCATACTGCTCTGGTATTTCTTCCATGAGGGCGCTTTCGGCTCGATGGAGAAAGTGCTGGCACTGGGGATCGTGACGGCCCTGATCGCCGCCGGCGTGCAGGGCGCGCTGGTAGGCTCTGCCAGCAGGCAGCTTGCCGGCGCTGATGCGGCTACGGAAAGCCGGTTGCGCGCGAAGATGACAAGAGGCGAGCGCATCGCCGGAGGCCTGCTGGTGCTGACCGTGCTGTGCATGGCCACTGCCAGAATGTTCTGAGCGCCGCCACGCTGCAACCCTCACGGCATCGTGCGTTGTCTGGCAGCGAGCCAATGACGTGCGGGCGCGCGGATCGAGCCGGAATACATGGGCTCTCGTATGCCGGTTCGGCCGCGCGCCACCAATTTTCGCGACGAGATTTCAGATCCGCAAACCGAACCTGATCCCGTCATAGATGGCGGCATGGATGTTGCGCGAGGCGACCGCGTCGCCGATGCGCAACAGCACGAAGCCGGCTTCGTGGTTGCGTGCCGGAAAAATGTCGCCGCCGCTGACCAGGCGTTCGTAGTCGACCGCGCCGCCATTCTTCGACAGCGGTCTCAAGGCCAGGTAGAGATCGTCGAGCGGCGCGGTGCCATGCTCGACCACCACCTGGTCGACCCGCCGTTCACCGCGCCAGCCGTCGGCAAAGTCCGAAGCGAGTTCGGCGACCAGTTGATTGCCCTCGCGCCGCACCGAGCGCAGGCGCGTGTTGATGGTGATGGTGGCGCCCTTTTCCTGGAACGAGCGCATGTACGGCACATGGTTCATGCCGCCCATTTCGGGCGCGAAAAACCGCTCAGGCGAAACCAGTTCCAGCCGTGCGCCGCTGTTGGCGATCAGTTCGGCCGCACCCATGCCCTGATGGCCGCCATTGTCGTCATAGAGCAAGACATTCTCGGCCGGCTTGACACTGCCGGCCATGATGTCCCAGCTCGAGGTGACGAGATTGTCGCCCGCCGCCAGCGGCGGGTTCTGCGGCAAGCCGCCGGTGGCGACAATGACCACATCGGGCGCCAGCGCCAGGACATCGTCCTTCTCGGCCCAGGTATCGTAGCGGATCTCGACGCCGAGCCGATCGAGTTCTGCCAGCCGCCAGTCGATGATGCCGATCAATTCCTTTCGGCGCGGATTCTGGGTCGCCAGACGCACCTGGCCGCCGGCCTGGCTCGACGCTTCAAGCACCGTCACCTGATGGCCGCGCTCGGCCGCCACCCGCGCCGCCTCAAGTCCGCCGGCGCCGGCGCCGACGACAACGACCTTTTTCTTCGCCCCTTCTGTCTTGACGATGATGTGCGGAATATCGGCCTCGCGGCCGGTCGCCGCATTGTGGACGCACAGCGCCTCGCCGCCCTCATAGATACGGTCGAGGCAATAGGTGGCGCCGACGCAGGGGCGGATCTCGTGCTCGCGGCCTTCCATCACCTTTTTGATGATGTGCGGGTCGGCGATATGGGCGCGGGTCATGCCGACCATGTCGAGTTTGCCGGTCGCGATCGCATGGCGCGCGGTGGCGACATCGGAGATGCGCGCCGCATGGAAGGTCGGGAATTTCGTCGCCGCCCTCACCTCGCCCGCGAAATCGAGATGCGGCGAAGACCGCATGCCGGTCACCGGAATGACCTTGGTCAATGCCGCGTCGCTTTCGATCGAACCGCGGATGATGTTTAGGAAATCGACCTTGCCGGAGTCGGCCAGCCGCCTGGCGATCTCGACGCCCTCCTCCTTCGACAGGCCTTTCTCGAAGTCCTCGTCGGCGACCATGCGGATGCCGACGACGAATTTCTCGCCGACCGCCGCCCGCACGGCATCGAGCACCATGTTGGTGAAGCGCAAGCGGTTGTCGAGCGAGCCGCCATACTCATCGCCGCGATGATTGGTGGCCGGCGACCAGAAGCCGTCCATCAGATGGCCGTAGGACTCGAACTCGATACCGTCCAGGCCGGCCGCCTGGCAGCGCTGGGCGGCCGACGCATAGTCGGCGACGATGCGCTCGATGTCCCAGTCCTCGATGGTTTTTGGGAAAGCGCGGTGCGCCGGCTCGCGCACCGGCGAAGCCGAAACCACCGGCAGCCAGTCGGCCTTGTTCCAGCCGGTGCGGCGGCCGAGATGGGTGATCTGGATCATCACCTTGCAGTCATGCTCGTGGCAGGCGTCAGCAAGCTCGGCGAGCCACGGCACGATGCGGTCGTCATAGACATGCAGATTGCCGAAGGCTGCCGGACTGTCGCGCGAGACGATGGCCGAACCGGCGGTCATGGTCAGCGCCATGCCGCCCTTGGCCTTTTCGGCGTGATAGAGCCGGTAGCGCTGCTTCGGCATGCCGTCCTCGGAATAGGCCGGCTCATGGCTGGTCGACATCACCCGGTTCTTCAGCGTCAGATGCTTGAGCTGGTAGGGCTGGAGAAGCGGGTCGTTGCTGGTCATCGTCTTCCTGCTTTTCAAACTGTGTCGAAGCAGCATGAGCTGCTCCATTTCCTATTTAAGCGTCGGATTCGTCCGAAAACCGCTGCGCACTTTTCGATCCGATGCTAATGAGCGCCGCAAACCAAGAAGGCTTTGCTCATGATCGACACCAAAACCCTCACCCAGCTCGGCGCCCACGTCGAGACGCCACAGAGCCCCGAACAAGCGGTCCTGGAGACCGTGCCGTACACACGCGGCGACGGACCGCCGGCGATCGTGCGCTTCACCTGCCCGGAATTCACCTCGCTGTGCCCGGTCACCGGGCAGCCGGATTTCGCCCACATCGTCATCGACTACGCACCCGATGCAGCCCTGGTGGAATCGAAGTCGCTGAAGCTGTTCATGACCTCGTTCCGCAACCACGGCGCCTTCCACGAAGACTGCACGGTGATGATCGGCCGTCGCATCGTGGCGGCAACCAAGCCGCTGTGGCTGCGCATCGGCGGCTACTGGTTCCCGCGCGGCGGCATTCCGATCGACGTGTTCTGGCAGACCGGCGCGCCGCCCGAAGGCGCCTGGCTGCCGGACACCGGAGTGGCGTCTTATCGCGGGCGCGGCTAGCCCGCCCATCATTCGCACTGGTACTGGCTGAGCGCCCATTCGCCGGTCACCGACAACAGGTCCGATATCTTCCATTCGCCGCCCACCTTCTTGAATTTCCATTCAAGGCGATGCGGGTTGCCGGCGACGACGAAGGCGACGATGACCTTGGCCTGGTCTCCATTGATCGCCTCGAGCGTCTTCAGGCTCTTGTCGATCTGGTCCTTGTCGTAATCGGCATTGTCCAATGCCATGTTGGGGTCGAGGCATTCGCCCTGCCCGGATCTGCGCAGCGCATCGCTCTTGTCGAGCACGGTTTTCGCCGGATCGATGAAATGGCCGCGCTGTGACGGATCGACCTCCAGATTGACCTGATCGTAGAACGGCCGCACCACCGCTGTCGGCGATCCCGGCTGGATGGGTGCGGCCGGTTCGTTGGGGGGCCAGGCAACGGGTGGCGTTGCCGGCTCCGCTGCCCCACCGGGCGCGGTTGCGGGCGGCGACCCGCTGTCGCCCGGCGCGGTGGCCTCCGGGGCGTTTGCGGACGGAGCGTTTGCCGGCGGGGCGCCGAGCAGCCCTTGTGCGGCAGCGCCGCCTTGAACCACCGCCATCAGGCACATGGTCGACAGTGCCAGGAACGAGCGGCGGTCCATCACATCACTCCGGTGTCTGGCCGGCCATGCACTCCAACGCACTGAGCGTCCAGTCGCTGGTCTTCGAGGCGATGTCCGATATCTTCCACTTGCCGTCGATCTTCTTGAGCGACCAGACCATTTCGCGTTTGGCATCGTCGCCTTCCAAAAACAGGCTGAATGACGCTGTGACCTCGGCATTGTCCCCATCGCGCTTCTCAGACAGCTTCAGCGTCTTGGCCACGGACTTCTGGTCGAAATCCTGCGCGTCGAGACCCGGATCGAAATCGATGCACGCGACCTGGTCCGGATTCTTCTTCGTCGCCTGATCGTTGAGATCGAACAGTTTCGTCACCGGCTCGGTGAAGCGATCCCGGTATTGCGCGTCGGCCTCGAACTTGACCTCCGGAACATAGAAGAATTTCACGGCGTCGGACGCCGGACCGGCCCAGGCTGCAGCGGGCAAGGCCGCGGCGGGCAAGGCTGTCGAAAGAGCGGCAAGGAGCACTGTCAGTCTCATGCAGAATCTCCGGCTTTTGATGGCTTGCGGCAATCAATACCACGCATCCTGCATATCGGCTTTTTTGCGGCTCATGAAGTCCCTGGCGGCCAGTCCAGGGCGCCCCGCCAGACGTCCTGGAAGTTTGCAAAAGCACTTCCGCGGTCAACTGCCGACAATACATCATGGGATCCTCAGCCTCCGAAAGTCGCGACAGGCGCGTTGAGACGGGAGCGCTCGGGCTTGACACCGAGCCCCGGCGTCTGCGGGACGCGTATATGGCCGTTTTCGATGACGACGGGGTTTATGGGGTCGGTATGCCCTTCGATGTATTCCTGCGCGATCCAGGCGCCCTCGAAACGTCTCGGTTCGACGGTGGCGGCGAGGTGCACGCATGCCGCGGCGATGACATCCCCGCCCCAGGCATCGTCGCAGCTGTGCGGAAGAGATCGTATCGCACAGAGATCGCGGACGGTGGCCATCTTGGTGAGGCCGCCAAGGCGTGTGACTTTCAACCCAAATCCGTCCGCGATACCCGAAGAAATTGCCCGCAGGACGGCATTCAGATCCTCGGTATTCTCATCGAGGTAGACTGGATGGGTAACGCGCCCCTTGAGGCTCGCAACCTCCTCCATGGTGTTGCAAGGCTGTTCGAAC
Organism: Mesorhizobium sp. B283B1A; assembly: GCF_020165735.1. Classification (NCBI taxonomy): domain Bacteria; kingdom Pseudomonadati; phylum Pseudomonadota; class Alphaproteobacteria; order Hyphomicrobiales; family Phyllobacteriaceae; genus Mesorhizobium; species Mesorhizobium sp. B283B1A. The sequence goes on along the minus strand of NZ_JAIUIQ010000001.1, from coordinate 205,130 downwards.
ACAAACGGGATCGCCTGGCAAAGCCGGTCGATGTGCAGCGTCGCCGCAGCGGTGAGGCCACGATTGGCGTCGACAGCTATCCGGGCCTTGAAACCGACCGCTTCCCATACTTTGTGCACGGTGGCGACGTCCTGCTCGAGATCGCGTCCGCCTATCTTGATCTGAAGCCGTTGGTACCCTGACTTGACCTTGTCGGCGGCGATACGCGCCGTCTCGTCCGGCGCGCCGACAATCGTCGAATAGTAGGACGGCACACGATCGGTGAGCGCACCACCCAGGAGCGTCGAGACCGGAACGCCCAGCCGCTGGCCGGCGAGGTCGAGGAGCGCTATGTCCAAGGCCGCCTTGGCATAGTTGTGACCGTTCAGCCGCTCGTCCATTCTTTTCGCGAGGCGGCGCAAGGACGTCGTGTCCTCGCCGACCAAGCCAGGCGCTATTTCGGCAATTGCCGATCTCGCGCCCAGGGCATGTTGGGGCTGATAGACAGGACCGACCGGGCAAGTCTCGCCCCAGCCCGACAGACCGTCCTCGGTGGTCACTTCAACGAGCGTGCTGTCCAGATCCTGAACGGTACCGCTAGCCATCCGGTAGGCACCGCCTTTCACCGGCAGATGCACCTGATAGACCTTGATCGTTTCGATGCGCATGCCGATCTCAGCCCCCTTCGAGCCAAGCTATCCCGGCCATCTTGCCGTTCCTCTGCATGACGGGCCAGCACATGACGGGCCGGCGCATGACGGCGCTCTCGATCACGAACCTGGGCCGACTGCCGTGCTCAGACCCGCACATTGTGCTTGCGCTTCATGAAGTCCTTGGCGGTCTCGACCGCCACGGCGGCATCGCGGCAATAGGCATCGGCGCCGACGGCCTTGCCGAATTCCTCGTTGAGCGGCGCGCCGCCAACCAGCACGACATAGTCGTCGCGGATGCCCTTTTCCTTCATCGTGTCGATGACGACCTTCATGTAGGGCATGGTCGTCGTCAGCAACGCCGACATGCCGATGATGTCGGGCTGGTGCTGCTCGATGGCATCGAGATATTTCTCGACCGCGTTGTTGATGCCAAGGTCGATGACGTCGAAGCCGGCGCCTTCCATCATCATGCCGACCAGGTTCTTGCCGATGTCGTGGATGTCCCCCTTGACGGTGCCGATCACCATCTTGCCCTGCTTGGGCGCGCCGGTGGCGGCCAGCAGCGGACGCAGGATGAACATGCCGGCCTTCATGGCATTGGCCGACAACAGCACTTCGGGAACGAACAGGATGCCGTCGCGAAAATCCTCGCCGACGATGCGCATGCCTTCGACCAGCGCCTCGGTCAGCACCTTGTAGGGCACCCAGCCGCGCTCGAGCAGGATCCGCGTGCCTTCCTCGATCTCTTCCTTCAGCCCGTCATAGAGATCGTCGTGCATCTGCTGCACCAACTCATCGTCGGAAAGCTCGGAAAGGATGATCTCGTCGTCGGCCATTTTCTGCCTGCGTGAATTTGCGTGTCAGTGATTTACGGGCCGCCGGCGCCTTTTGTGACAGGCGCCGGCAGCGTTTTCTTGCATGTCTCGGGAGTTATATCAGGCGTCCAGCCAGACGTTCTGGAAGTCCATTTCGTAGGTCTGGTGCATGCCGTAGTTCTTCACCTTCTTGCTCATATGGCAGTAGAGCTTCTGCCAGAACGGCTGGATGATGACGCCGGAATCCTGCAGGATCTGCTCGACGTCCTTCATCACTTCCTTGCGCTGGGCGGGATCGGCCAGCGACAGCGCCTGCTTGAGCTTGGCGTCAAAGTCCGGGTTGGAATAGGCCGTCTCATTCCAGGCCTCGCCGGTGCGGTATCCGAGCGCCAGCACCTGCACGCCGAGCGGGCGCATGTACCAGATCGTCATGGAATAGGGATACTTCGTCCAATCGTTCCAGAAGGTCGAGCCCGGGAGCACCGTACGCTTCACCTTGATGCCGGCGTCGCGCAGTTGGCCGGCGATCGCGTCGCCGGTGTTCTTCTGCCATTCGTCCTCGACGGTGATCAGCTCGTGCTCGAAATCCGCCTGGCCGGCATCCGCCATCAGCTTCTTGGCGCCCGCCGCATCCCGTGCCTTCTTGGGCAGCGGATAGTATTCGGGATGGATCGGGGCGACATGGTGATTCTCGCCGACGGTGCCGCGTCCGGCATAGCCGAGCTGCATCACGGCATCGTTGTCGACAGCCATCTGCAGTGCATTGCGCACCCGCTGATCGTCATAGGGCTTGTGAGTCACGTTGGTGCGGGCAACCAGCGTGGTCGCTGTCGCGACCTCCGATTTCACCAGATCCATCTTGTCGAGGGCGTCTATGAAGTCGGCCGGCGTTTCGAAATCGAGGTCGATCTCGCCGGATTCGAAGGCATTCAGCGTGGCATTGAAGTCGGTGCCGTAGTCGATGAACTCGACACTGTCGAGCGGTGCTTCGCCACCCCACCATTTGCCGTTTTCGCGGCGCTTTACCACCGCCTTTTGGCCGACCGCGTAGGAGACCAATTCGAAGGCCCCGGTACCAATTGGCTTGGTGGTCGGGTCGGCGCCATCCTTGTCGAAATCGCGATGCACGACCAGCGCCGGATAATCGGTTAAGCCCGGTATGATCGCAATGTCGGGTTCGTTGAGTTTCAGCTTGACCGTATGGTCGTCGACCTTGGTGATGGCACCATCCTTCGCCTTACCGGTCTTTGTGTCGATCAGCGCGCCGACGCGTGCCGCCATGGAATTGCCGGAAGCACCCTTCTCGCACCAGCGGTTCAGATTGGCGACCACGTCGTCGGCGTTGAAGGCATCGCCATTGTTCCAGGTCACACCCTTGCGCAGATGCAGCGTGTATTCGGTGGCATCGTCATTGACGTCCCAGCTTTCGAGCAGGACCGGCTCGAACGTGAACTGGCGCGTATAACGGACAAGCGGCTCGAGCCAGGTCCGGGTGACGTTTGCCATTTCCGTCCAGTCATAGGTGCGCGGGTCCTTCTGCGCCTTGACCGACATCGCGACATGCAGCGTCCCACCCTTTTTCGGTTCTTCCGCCAGGGCCTTTGTCGGCGCGGCAAGGCCGATCATGCCGTAGGCGAAAGCCGTCGTGGCGCCGAAGGCGCTGGCCAATGCCAGGAATTCGCGCCGGTCCATGCGACCCGCGCGCGCGTCCTCAGCCATCGCCTCTATGGCGGCGGGGACCCGGTCGCTATTGCTTCTGAAAAGTGTCATTTCTCTCTCCCATTGGTTCCGTCGGTTCTTTGCCCGTTCTCTCTCAACTAACGCTATCCGGCAGCTTTTCCTCGCGCCGGGCAATAAAATCCGCGAGACCCTCGGCGACACCCTCATCGAGCTTCGGCTCTTCATAATCGGCGAGCATGTTGCGCGCTTTTTCGCGGCCGCGGGTGTCGTGGTCCTTCGCCCCTTCGGCCTTCCACTGTTCGAACGAATTGAAGTCCATGATCGAGGGCATGAAGAAAGCGGACTCGAAATGTTCGAGTGTATGCTGGGTGCCGAGGAAATGGCCCTGCGGCCCCACTTCGCGAATCGCCGCCATCGCTTCCTTGAAGTCGTCGAACGGCAGCCCGCCGGCATATTTATACCAGCCGATGAGCTGTTCGCAGTCGGTGGCGAATTTCGAATAGCCGCAGGTCAGCCCCGCTTCCAGCCATCCAGCGGAATGCCAGATGTAGTTGGCGCCGGCGAGGATGGCGGCATGCATCAGCATGTTCGCCTCGTAGCCGGCCTGGGCGTCGTTGAGCTTCGAGCCGACATGGAAGCCGGAGGTGCGCCACGGCAGCCGGTATTTCCTGGCCAGCGCGCCCATCAGGTACATCATCTGCGCCGCCTCCGGCGTGCCGCCCATCGGCGCTCCGGTCTTCATGTCGACCGTGACCATGAACTGTCCGTAGATCTGCGGTGAACCTGGACGCAGGAGCTGCGTAAATGCGACGCCGGCCAGCGCTTCCGCATTGACCTGCGCGACCGCACCGACCGCGGAGGCCGAGGTCGAGGCGCCGCAGAGCGCGAAGGGCGCCAGGATCAGCGGCTGGTTGTGGCGCGCATAGACCTTCATGGCGTCCAGCATGGTGGCGTCCCACACCAGCGGCGAATTGCAATTGGTGATCGACACCAGGACGGGATTGTCGCGGACGAACTCCTCGCCGAATACGATCCCCGCCATCGCCATCGTGTCCTCGGCGCGTTCCTTCGAGGTGACGATGCCCATGAACGGCTTGTCGGAATGCTTCAGCGCCGAATGGATGATGTGGAGGTGACGCTTCGGCACCGCAATTTCCATCGGCTCGCAGATGACCGAGCTCGACGAGTGCAGCGCCGGTGCCATATAGGCGAGCTTGTGGAAATTGTTGAGGTCGGCGAGCGAGCCGTAGCGCCTGTTGTTGTCGAGGTCGCGCACATAGGGTGCGCCATACATCGGCACGAAGATGGAGTTCTTGCCGCCGACGCGCACGGTACGCTCCGGGTTGCGGGCATTGAGGGTAAACTCCGATGGGACCTTGGAGACAAGTTCCATCAAAAGCCCACGGTCGATACGGACGCGCGTCTCGGTGACATCGGCTCCGGCGGCCTTCCACAGGGCGATCGCCTCATCGTCGCGGAACTCGCAGCCGACCTCTTCGAGGATCGAGAGCGATTCCTGGTGGATCAACTCCACAGCCTCGTCAGGGACCATCTGATAGGCCGGGATCTCGCGCACCAGTGTCGGGAACGACGTGACCGGAGCGCCTCGCAGCGCCTTCCGTCCCAGGCGGCCGCCACTTCTGCGGTTGGCGTGTTCGGTCATGGCAACGGCCGGTGCATTCATGGCAACTCATCCTCCAACAGCCCCATCAACTTAGCGAGACGAGATATAGCTGTGACGCTGGAAAATCCTGATCTCTTGTATAAACTCTCCTTATGCGAAGCCTGCGCCACCTCCTGCCCTCGGCCGGCAGCCTGATCGTCTTCGAGGCGGCCGGCCGGCTGTCGAGCTTTACCGCCGCCGGTCGCGAGCTCGGCATGACGCAGGCGGCCGTCTCCTACGCCGTGCGCGGGCTGGAGGAACAGCTCGGCGCCAAGCTCTTCCAGCGCCGCCACCGCCAGGTTCTCCTGACGGAGGCCGGCGAGCGCTTCCACGCCGACGTCTCGCTCGGGCTGTCGCATATCCGCAAGTCGGCGGAGGATCTGCGCCTGCAGGCGACCGGCGGCCATGTGACGCTCGCCGCCTCGACCGCCTTCGGCTCGTTCTGGATGATGCCGCGGCTGCAGCAGTTCCGCGACGAACTGCCAGGCGTCGATCTGCGCATCCAGACCGCCGACCGCGACCTCGACATCATCGCCGAGGGCATCCCGCTAGGCGTACGCGGCGGCGTGCCGCGCGACTGGCCGGATTATCATTCGCTTTCGCTTGCCGACGAGGAGATCTTCCCGGTCGCTGGACCCAACTATCTGGCAAAGTTTGGGCTGCCGGAGACCGTCGCTGAGCTTGCCATGCACCGGCTCATCCATCTCGAGGAGCCCTACCGCGAGGCCCCGAACTGGGACGAATGGTTCGCGTCAGCCGGAACCAGCCTGCGCAATGCCGAGCGCGGATTGCGCATCAATGACTATGCCCTGGTGATTCAGGCGGTCATGGAGGGACAAGGCATTTCCCTCGGCTGGCGTCATCTTGTCGAGCGCCTCGTGGCATCAGGACTGTTGGTGCCGGTGACGGATCATGTGCTGAGAACCGGCATCGGATTCCACGTCATCTGGCCGAAAAACCGCGAACTCAGCGACAATGCCCGCAAGGTCAGGGACTGGCTGGTCGCGCAGGCATAGTTCGTTTGCTCAGTTCACCCTCGCCCGCGCGACACGAATCCGCCTATACTGTCGTCATGCCCATTCGCCAGCTTTCCGAAACGATGATCAACCAGATCGCCGCCGGCGAAGTCATCGAGCGTCCGGCAAGCGTGGTCAAGGAACTGGTCGAGAACGCGCTCGATGCCGGTGCAAGCAAGGTCGAGGTCGTCACCGCTGGCGGCGGGTTGAACCTGATCCGCGTCACCGATGACGGCTCCGGCATCCCCGAACATGAGCTTTCGCTGGCCATCGCGCGCCACTGCACGTCCAAGCTTGCCGAGGATATCCACGACATCCGCTCACTCGGTTTTCGCGGCGAGGCGCTGCCGTCGATCGGCTCGGTGTCGCGGCTGTCGATCCGCTCGCGCACGGCCTTGGGCGATAGCGCCGCCGAGATCGGCATCGAGGGCGGCCGCATCCTGCCGATCAGGCCGGCAGCGGCCAATCGCGGCACCACGGTCGAGGTGCGCGACCTGTTCTTCGCAACACCGGCACGGCTGAAATTCATGAAGGGCGAGCGCGCCGAAAGCTCGGTCATCAGCGATGTGGTCAAGCGCATCGCCATCGCCTTTCCCGCCGTGCGGTTCACGCTGGCGGGCTCCGACCGCTCGACGCTGGAATTGCCGGCGACCGACGAAAGTGCCGAAGGCAGCCTGCGCCGCGTCGCCCAGGTGATGGGCGCCGAGTTTCCCGACAATTCGATTCCCATCGACGCGATGCGCGAAGGCGTGCATCTGACGGGGCACGTTTCGATCCCCTCCTTCACTCGCGCCAACGCGCTGCAGCAATATGCCTATGTCAACGGCCGACCGGTGCGCGACAAGCTAATCGCCGGCGCCATCCGAGGCGCCTTCGCCGACGTCCTGCCGCGCGACCGCCACGCGGTGACGGTGCTGTTCCTGACGCTCGATCCGGCAACGGTCGACGTCAACGTCCACCCAGCCAAGGCCGACGTCCGTTTTCGCGATCCGGGCCTGGTGCGCGGGCTGATCGTCGGCGCCATTCGTCAGGCATTGGCCGATGCCGGAATCCGTTCAGCCACCACGGGAGCGGCCGGCATGATGGCGGCGTTCCGGCCGGGTGCCGCATCCTACGGCCATGGCGGCCCGGCCAACGGCCATCGCAGCTACGAAGCATCGTACCACGCCTCCGGCTCGGCCGGTTTCGATCCGGCGCGATCGTCGCAGCGGCCGCTCGATATGCAGTTCGATGGCGCGGGCTTCGAGCACCGCGGTTTGCGCGAGCCCGACCAGCCGGGGTTCGATGCCGGCCCGCTTGCCAGCGCCGATGCGCGCGCCGGACAGAGCGAGGCGGCCGAGACGCTGCTCGGCGCGGTGCTTGGTGCGGCACGCGCGCAGGTGCACGAAAACTATATCGTGGCGCAAACCCGGGATTCACTGGTCATCGTCGACCAGCATGCCGCGCATGAGCGGCTGGTCTATGAGGCGCTGAAGAACGCGCTGCATTCGCGGCCGGTTCCCTCCCAGATGCTGCTTCTGCCGGAGATCATCGATCTGCCGGAAGAGGATGCCGAGCGGCTCGCCCTGCATTCGGAAACGCTCGCCCGCTTCGGGCTCGGCATCGAGCGTTTCGGCCCGGGCGCCGTCGCGGTGCGCGAGACGCCGTCGATGCTGGGCGAGACCAATGTCGGCCAATTGGTGCGTGACCTCGCCGACGAGATCGCCGACAACGACACGGTCGAGACGCTGAAGGAGCGGCTGGACAAGATCGCCGCCACCATGGCCTGCCACGGATCGGTACGCTCCGGCCGGCTGCTCAAGCCCGAGGAGATGAACGCATTGCTGCGGCAGATGGAGGCGACGCCGGGTTCCGGAACCTGCAATCACGGACGGCCGACCTATATCGAACTCAAACTGGCCGATATCGAGCGGCTGTTCGGGCGGCGGTAAAGGCGACAGCCTGCGAGGTTCGCCGGCGCAGCCCCCCACCCCGCTGCTTCGCAGCGACCCTCCCCACAAGGGGGAGGATGAAGGGCTGGGCTCCCCACCTCCCCCTTGGGGGGAGGTCGGACCGAAGGTCCGGGTGGGGTCCGAAAAGAGCCGCTTTTGAGCGACTTTTTCGAATCAAGTAATGATCCCAACTCCCTGATTCACCGCTTCAAATTGACCACGATCACACCCCCGAGCGCCAGTGCGCCGCCGAGGATGCCGAGCAGCGTCGGTACTTCGCCGAGCCAGAAGAAGCCGATCAGGGCGGACACCGGCGAGACCAGATAGAGGAAGTTCGAGGCCCGCGCTGCCGGCAGGCGCGACAGGGCGGTCGCCCAGGCGGCATAAGCGATCAGGCTCGGCACGATGCCGAGATAGATGACGGCGCCGAGACCGGCGGTGTCGGCGACGGCCGCCTGCTGGAAAGCGGCAGGCAGGAAGGGCGCCAGGCAGAGCGCGCCGAGCACCATGTTGGAGGCCGAAATGGTCAGCGGATGGTGGCGGGCGAACAGCGGCTTCTGGACTATGGTGTTGACGGCCGAGCACAGCGCGGAGCCCAAAACCAGCAGAGCGCCGGCATTGAAGTGCAGGCCGTTGCCGTCGGCCATGGCAATGATGCCGATGCCGGCGAAGGAAATAACCGTGCCGAGCCACGCCATGCCGGAAAAGCGCTCGCCCAGAAGAGCCATCGCCATGATGGCGGTGAAGATCGGGCTGACATTGATGATGAAGCCGGCGGCACCGGCCGAGACCGTCAGTTCGCCGAAATTGAGCATGGCGGTGTAGAGCGCGACGAAGATGGCGCCGCCAAAGGCGAAGCGCCACAATTCGCCGATCCTGGGCAGCGCCGGGCGCTTGACGGCAAGGAAGATCGCCGCCGGCACCGCGGCAATGGCGAAGCGCATGGCGCCGAGTTCCAGCGGCTGAAAGGCGGCCAAGCCGGCGCGGATCGCCGGGAACGCGGATGCCCAGCCGACCACCGTCAGCGCCACGGCGACGATGGCCGTGGTGTCCATGCGCTGTGTCTGATTCAACGTGCCCGCCATCGCGCCCATCTCACTCTCCTCGCGTTCGTCTGGTCCTGAAAGGCAGAAAACGCCTTTTCCAGCCCGTTGACAAACGACCAAATCGAGGATCACCTGTGACTATGGATCACAGCTCAGATACGATGGTGCCCCTCGAAACCCTGCGGGCCTTCGACGCAGCGGCGCGAACCGGCAGCTTTTCGGCGGCGGCCGAGAAACTCAACATCACCCATGGCGCGGTCAGCCGGCAGATCGCCAAGCTCGAGGATTGGCTGGGCCTGAAAGTTTTCGACCGGGGCGCCCGGGGCGTCTCGCTGACGATCGAAGGCAACCGGCTGCATCTGCGCACGTCGGAAGCCTTCGCACTGATATCGAGCCATTCCGACCGCTGGGTCGAACCGCGCGGCACGGCCGTCGTGCGGCTGACCTCGATCCCGTCGGTCAGCGGGCTTTGGCTGATGCCGCGCATGGCCGCACTGGAGAACAATCCCACCAAGCTGCGCATCGTGCTCGATGTCGATGTCCGCCAGGCCGACCTTGCCGACGAGGGCATCGACCTGTCGATCCGCTGCGGCCGCGGCGGCATTCCGGGTCGTGTCTCGGTGCAGCTTTTCGAAGAGCATGTCTTCCCCGTCGCCTCGCCGGAGCTGGCGCGCGAGATCGGCCGCGGCGACCCGGCCCGGCTGCTCAAATTTCCGCTGATCAACGATTCCGACGCTTCCGGCTGGCGCGCCTGGTTCGCGGCGCAAGGCATGGACTACCGGCCGCGCCCACAGGACCGCCGCTTCGAGGACTACAATCTGGTGCTCGACGCGGCCGCCTATGGGCTCGGCATCGCGCTGGCGCGGCCGCCGCTGAGCGGACATCAGCTGGCGTCGGGCCGCATCACCGCTGTCGACGAGCGCACAGCGCTCAATCCCGTGTCCTACTGGCTCGACCGGCCGACAGGACGGCCACGCACTGCCGCAGCCGATCTCGCCCGCCGCATCGCGCAGCAGGCCGGCCTGGCGCCGGAAAAGATCGAGGCGTTCATCGAGGCCGAACGATAGGCCCCAACATATTCCGGGCTGATCCGGATTTCAGCGAAGCAGCAGCAGGACCAAGCCGAAGACCATAATTGCCAGCAGGCCGGTCATGATCGAAACAAAGCCGATCTTCACCAGCAGGCGTTCGGGATTCGGCACCGCACCGTGGGATTGATTGGCCGGCCTGTGCCGTCTTGCCGGCGTGCCTGAGGCGGCCGCGCCGCGCGGGACCGGAGACGGCGGCGGGATGAACGACAGCAAGGACAGGCCCGCGGCCCTGGCGGGAGCGTTGTCGTTGGCTGTTGTCGAAGGCGGCACGAAGCCGCGCTGCGTTTCGGTTTCGGGCGTTGCCTTTCTCGCCGCGACTGTTGCCAGCACCGCCTCGTCGCTTGTCTCGAGCTGCGCCTGATAGGCCTCGACGATACCGGCCGAAGCAATCTGCTGCGATCTGATGGCCATCGGCGCCGCAGGCATCGCCAGCAGCGCCGGCGCCGTCCGTTGAGCGAACAGGGAGGGTGTGGCTGGCTGGACCAATTCCCTGACCAGCGCCGCTCTGACCGGTTCGGCTTTCGCCAACGGCACGGGTTGCGGCGTCATCGCTTCCTTGAGCAAGGAAGCCAGGCGGGCGGAAGAAATATCCATCGTGCCCCCAACAAAAGCGCTTTTCACACCTGTCGTAGCGCCTCAGCATTGTCTGAGGCTTGTCGCATGCTTGACCCGGCCGCAGATTTGTGGCGATGAAATCTCCATGACATTCGGCACCAGCGCATGATGAACCGTTTTGAAGGCCCGGGCGGCAAGGAAGCCCGCATCCGCTACCTCGATGGCGATTTCCAGGTCACCAGCCCCGGCTCGTTCGTGCGCTGCGCCGTGACCGGGGAAAGCATCCCGCTGGATGAGCTGAAATACTGGAGCGTCGCCAGGCAGGAGCCTTACGTGAACGCCACCGCTTCGCTGCGCCGCGAAATCGAGGTGCATCCGGAACTGCGCAAGCGCAGCTAGCCCTTCAGCTTGCGCTGCCGCCAGGCATCGAGCGTTTCCTCGATGATGCGCTCAGGCACATGCTCGAGTTCAAACACCGTGTCGATTTCCAACACGTCGAGACGGTCGAGGAAGTCCTGCTGGGCGCCATGGCGCAGCCGGGCGGCATCCTTCGCCGTGGTGATGAGGCCGAGGCCTTCGGCGCGCGCCGTCATCGCCAGTTCGGCCAGCTCGTCCTCGGCATAGAAATGATGGTCCGGGAAAGGCCGCGAAAGAGCCACCTCGCCGCCGGCCTCACGAATGGTGTCGAAGAATTTCTCGGGATGGCCGATGCCGGCGAAGGCCAGGAAGCGCTTGCCGGCAAGCCCTGCCTTGCTGCTCGGCTCGGTGTGGGCCTCGAAGATCGGCCGGCCGGCACGCGCCGCCTGGCGGACCACGGGGTCGGCGGCGCTGCCCTCGCCCATCTTCAACAGCCCGCTGGTGAAGACCAGCTGGTCGACGATCTTGGCCCGGAGCGGGCCGCCCGGAATGACGCGGCCATTGCCGATGCCGTAGCGGGCATCGACCACGACCAGCGCGTAGTCGATGTGGATGCGCGCGCTCTGAAATCCGTCGTCCATGATCACGAAGTCGCAGCCGTGCCTTTCCAGCAGCAGCCGGGCGCCGGCGGCGCGATTGGGCGTCACCGCAACGGGCGCGTGTTCGGCGAGCAGCAACGGCTCGTCGCCGACATGCCTGGCGCTGTCGTGGTTGACATCAACGACATGCGGCTCGGCGAAGGAGCCGCCATGGCCGCGCGACAGGAAGCCGGGCTTGAGCCGCATGCGCTTGGCCTGTTGGGCGAGCGCGATGGCCACCGGCGTCTTGCCGGTGCCGCCGACGGTGAAATTGCCGATGCACAGGACCGGCGCCTCGATCTTCTCGCGCCGCGCGCGCCGCATGCCACGACCGGCGACGAGCGCATAGACAGCCGACAGCGGCGACAGTGCCAGGACTTTCCAGTCCGGCTCTTCCCACCAGAATGGTGGTGCTTCGGAGGCCACGCTAGAGCATGATGCCGAAAAGTGTGAAACGGTTTTCGGGTGACATCATGCTCTATCTCCTTGATTTAGAGGCGGATTCAGATTTCAGGTCGAATAGACCTGAAATCATCCGGCTCTAGCGCCCGTTGGCGCCCTTCAGGCGCGACTTGACGACCAGGGGCTGGATATAGGGTTCAAGCGATTTCAGCGTGCGCGCCAAGGCGCCGCGCATCTCGTCGACGGTCGCGATGCCCGCCGCCATCATTTCGTGACGCGCCACTTCGTTGGTCAAAAGGAAGTTGACCGCACCGGCCAGCATGTCGCGGTCGCGCACCAGCTTGGCGCCGCCGCTGTCGATCAGGCGCTGATAGGCCTCGCGAAAATTCTGCACGTTGCGCCCGGCCAGAACCGCCGTGTCGAGCATGGCCGGTTCGAGCGGATTCTGCCCGCCCTCGGAGGTCAGCGAACGGCCGACGAAGGCGATCTCGGTCAGCCGGAGATACAGACCCATCTCGCCGATCGTATCGCCGAGCAGGATATCGGTGTCGGGTCCGATGCGATCGCCCCTGCTGCGCCGCGCGACCTTCAGGCCCATGCCGGAAATCTGCGCGGCAAGGGCTTCGGCACGATCGGGATGGCGCGGAACGACGATCGTCAGCAAGCCGTGGTGACGCTTGTGCAGCGTCGCGTGGACTTCCGCCGCAACCACCTCCTCGCCATCATGGGTCGAGATCGCCGCCCAGGTCGGGCGGCTGCCGATCTGTCGCTGCAAGATGCCCAGCGCCCGATCATCGACCGGCGGCGGGTTGGTGTCGACCTTGAGGTTGCCCGACACCGTGACCGGCCGGGCACCCAGCGCGCGAAAACGCTCGCCGTCGACATCGGATTGAGCGACGACATGGGCGAGGTTCTCGAACAGCGCCTCGGCGATGTTGGCCCGCTTCTTCCACGAGGTGAACGAGCGGTCGGACAGCCGGCCATTGACCAGCACCTGCGGCACGTGGCGGGCGCCGAGCTCGAGGATGGTCATCGGCCAGATCTCGGATTCGGCGATGATCGCCAGGTCCGGGCGCCAGTGATCGAGGAACCGGCTGACCGCCGGCTTCAGGTCGAGCGGCACATATTGGTGGATGATGCGGTCGCCGAGCCGCTCGTCGGCAACCTGGGCCGATGTCACGGTGCCGGTGGTCAGCACGATGTTGACGCCATAGTCGAGAATGCTCTCGACCAGCGGCACGACGGCGATGGTCTCGCCGACGCTCGCGGCATGGATCCAGATCACCGGCCCTTCAGGACGCGGGCGGCCGGCAACGCCGTAGCGCTCGCGGCGGCGGTTGCGGTCCTCCTTGCCGCGCGAGGTGCGCCAGGCGACATAGGGCCCGACCAGCGGATAGGCGGCGGCACCGGCGAACCGGTATGCCGTCAGCATGGCGCGCGCCCAGCGACCGCTCATCGCGGGCCATCCACGAGACGGTAGGCCTCGGTGGTGGCGGCGTTGAGCGCGACCGTCACTTCCTGGCGCTTGCGCTCCATTTCGGCTTCGTCGGCGTCGGCCGGCACGAAGATCGGCGTGCCGATGGTCACCGCGGAACGGCCGAACGGCAGGTTGATGGTGGTCTTGTCCCAGCTCTTCTCCAGCACCTTGCGGCGGCTGGTGGCGATGGCGACTGGCAGCAGCGGCCGGCCCGAGAGGCGCGCCAGGAGGACGATACCGAGCCCCGCGTCGCGCGGCGTGCCGTGGGGAATGTCTGCGATCATGGCGACATTCTTGCCGGCCGTGAGCGACTTTTTCAGGGCGATGAGCGCCTTGGCCCCGCCCTTGTCGAGATGCCTGGCATTCTCGCGACCGCCAGACCCGCGCACCGCCTCGATGCCGAATTTTTCCAGCATCAGCGCGTTGAGCTCGGCATCGGCGCTGCGCGACACCATGGCGACCAGCGGCTTGCGCTTGGGGTAATAGGCCGGCGTCAACAGATGCTGGCCGTGCCACAAGGCGATGATGCCGGGTTCGAACTCGGCGTAGGCGCCTCCCGAAAAGCGTGCCGATCCGGCGACCAGCGGGCTGGTCAGGCGCACCAGGCGCACGAATTGCGCCAGCAGGCTGGCAATGGCGTTCTTGACGAATCGCGACTGCGCGAGCGGTTCGCGGATCTTGCGCCAGAAGGTCTTGGTCGTGCGGCTGCCGCCCCTGCCCGTGGGCGCGGCATCGCCGGCTGGCCCTTTCGCCAGGTCATGCTCCATCGAGGTCAACCGGCGGCCTTGCTGTCGGGATCCAGGAGACGGTGCAGATGAACGACGAAATAACGCATATGGGCATTGTCCACGCTGGCTTGCGCCTTGGCTTTCCACGCCGTATGCGCGGATTGATAGTCGGGATAGATGCCGACGATGTCGAGCCCGTCGAGGTCGCGGAACTCGGTACCGCCAAGCTTCTTCAGTTCGCCGCCGAACACCAGATGCAAAAGCTGTTTCTTTCCGTCTTCCGCGGCCATGTCGGTCCTTCACATATTGTGAGTTTGTGACAGGTCTAGACCAAAGCCGTCGACTTTGGAACCTTCGAAAACGCTTTCACGCGTCCAGCCCGGCGATGACGTCGACCAGCACCGCCAGCAGGTCGCCGCTGCCGGCGGCGAGCGCGCCGTGGCGGGTCACCTCGCCGGCATAGAGCGGCGCGCGGCCATGCGGGTCGAGCAACTGGCCGCCAGCCTCGCGCAGGATGAGGTCGGCGGCGGCGATGTCCCAGTCATGCGCGTTCGGCTTGACGAAGGTGCCGTCGAGCGTGCCGTTGGCGATCATTGCCACGCGATAGGCGAGCGAAGGGCTGTAGGGCGCCCGCGTCAACCGCTTCTGCCAGCCCGCCGGCATCAGGTCGATGAGCTGCTTCAACCCTGAAATCTCGGCCTTCTCGCCGGGCTGGCGCACCGCGATGCGCTTGCCGTTGCGGAAGGCGCCCTGCCCGGGCAGCGCCCAGTAGGTCTCATCCAACGCCGGGCATTCGAGCACGCCAGCGAGCGTGCGGCCATTTTCGACGACGGCGACGCTGACACACCAGGTGCGCTGGCCCTCCAGAAAGCCGCGCGTGCCGTCGATCGGGTCGACGACGAAGGTGCGGCGCGCCGAAAGCCGGGCCGGATCATCGACGGTCTCTTCCGACAGCCAGCCATAATCCGGCCGCGCCGCCAGCAGCGTCTGGCGCAGATAGGCGTCCGCCGCGTGATCGGCTTCGCTCACCGGCGAGGTGCCGCCCTTCATCCAGACCTGCGGGCTTTGGCCGAAGTAGCGCATGGCGATGAGGCCCGCCTCGCGGGCGGCGTCGCGCAGCAGCGGCAGGTCTTCCGTAGCGTCGGTCGAGATCAGCTCATGCTCCGGCAAGGGTCATGCCTTCGATCAGAAGCGTGGGGGCCGCCGTGCCGAAATTGCGGTCGAGGTCATCAGCCGGCACCATGTTCAGGAACATGGTCTTCAGATTGGAGGCGATGGTGACTTCGGCGACCGGATAGGCCAGCGCGCCATTCTCGATCCAGAATCCGGAAGCGCCGCGACTGTATTCGCCGGTGATCATGTCGACGCCCTGGCCGAACACTTCGGTGACGTAGAAGCCGCTCTTGAGCGACTTGATCATGTCCTGCGGCGAGCGTTCGCCCGGCTCGATGGCGAGATTGGTGGAGGATGGGGAGACGGAGGAGCCGCTGCGCGATCCTCGCCCGTTGGTGACGAGGCCAAGCTCGCGCGCGGCGGACGTCGACAGGAACCAGTGGTTGAGGACGCCCTTTTCGACCATCAAGAGCTTCTCGCCCTCGATGCCTTCGCCGTCGAATGGACGCGACGCCTGGCCACGCCGCCGCAGTGGCTCGTCGGTGACGGTGATGGCGGCAGCGGCGACCTGCTTGCCCATCATGTCGCGCAGAAACGAGGTTTTGCGCGCGACGGAGGCGCCATTGATGGCGCCGGCAAGGTGGCCGGCGATGCCGCGGGCAACGCGCGGGTCGAACACCACGTCGACCGGCCCGGTCGCCGCCTTGCGCGCGCCGATGCGGCACACGGCGCGTTCGCCGGCCTTGCGGCCGATGTCTTCGGGTGCATCGAGATCACTAAAATGCAGACGCGAGGAGAATTCATAGTCGCGCTCCATGCCGGTGCCCTCGCCGGCAATGACGCTGGCAGAGCGCGAAAAGCGCGAGACGACATAATGGCCGAGAAAGCCGTGCGAGGTGGCCAGCACAAGGCCGCCCATGCCGGCCCCGGCGCTGCTGCCGGACGAATTGGTGACGCCCTTGACGGCAAGGGCCGCCGCTTCCGCCGCCAATGCCGCCTCCTTCAACTGGTCGGCCGACACCTCGGTGGCGTCGAACAGGTCGAGATCAGGCGTCCGCTTGGCAAGCAACGCCGGATCGGCAAGGCCCTGATAGGGATCTTGCGGCGACACTTTCGCCATTGCGACGGCGCGTTCGGCGAGCGCTTTCGGGTCGGACGCGGCGGTCGCCGAAACGCTGGCGACCTTCTGGCCGACGAAGACGCGCAGCGCGACATCCTCGCTCTCGGATGCCTCGGTGGCCTCGACCTTGCCGAGCCGGACCGACACACCGGTTGAGCGGCCGCGCACAGCCACCGCGTCGGCGGCATCGGCGCCGGCCTTTTTGGCAGCCTCGACCAGCGCCGCAACGCGATCGGTCAGTCTTGCAGCGTCTGTTATATCGGCCATGCCTGTGATTCCTGCTGTTGCGGCCAGCGTCTGGCCGCTGCCCACCCATCTATTGTTCCGGTCCGGCTTGTGCAATGGCATAGGCCTCTATCAAAATGCGGCTTCACGGCTTCCGTCCGGAACCGTGAGAAGTAAAAAACGCAGCCCGCAGCTTGCACGGAGCATGTTCGATGACGCCTTTCCATCTCGCCTTTCCGGTCCGTGATCTCGATGAAACCCGTATTTTCTATGGCGAGGTGTTGGGCTGCACGATCGGCCGCTCGTCGGCGACATGGGTCGATTTCGATCTTTTCGGCCACCAGATGTCGGCGCATTTGCGGCCACAAGCCGCGCCAGCCGCAAGCGACGGCAAGGTCGATGGCATTTTGGTGCCGATCCCGCATTTCGGCGCCGTGCTGTTGATGGACGAGTGGCAGCGCCTGGCGGCACGGCTGGAAGCGCGCGACGACATCGACTGGCTGGAACGGCCCATGGTGCGCTTCAAGGGCGAGCCCGGCGAACAGGCGACGCTGTTCATTCGCGATCCCTCGGGCAATGCCTTGGAGTTCAAGGGTTTTCGCTCGCTGGAGCAGGTTTTCGCACATTGAGCTGGGGCGAGCCCGGAGTCACGACCCGGCCACTGGCGTCCAGATCACATCCTCGATCTTCCGCGCGCCGGTCGCCAGCATAGCCAGCCGGTCGAAGCCGAGCGCGATGCCGCTGGCCTGCGGCATGGTGGCAAGGGCGGCGAGAAAATCCTCGTCCAGCGGGTAGCGCTCGCCATAGATGCGCTCCTTCTCGTCCATCTCGAGGATGAAGCGCCGGCGCTGCTCGGCCGGGTCGGTCAGTTCGCCAAAGCCGTTGGCGAGCTCGACACCGCAGCAATAGAGTTCGAAGCGCTCGGCGACGCGGGGATCCCTAGGGCTCGGCCGGGCAAGTGCGGCCTCGGCGACTGGGTATTCGCACAGGATCGTCGCGCGGCCGATGCCCAGATTGGGCTCGATCTTTTCCACCATCACACGGCTGAACAGGTCGGCCCAGCTGTCGTCGGGCGCCGTGCGCAGGCCGGCCTTGATCAAGGCGGCGTAAAGCGCCTCGCGGTCTGTGCTCCCGTCGGCGGCGACCGTGGCCAGGAGATCGATGCCGGAATAGTGGGTGAAGGCATCCGCCACCGTCAGCCGCTCCGGCTCGGCGAACGGATCGCAATCGCGGTCCCGGAAGGAAAAGCGCGTGGCCCCTGCCCTGGTCGCCGCCAGCGCCAGCAGATCGGCGCAGTCGCGCATCAGGCTCTCATAGGTCTCGCCCACCCGGTACCATTCGAGCATGGTGAATTCGGGATGGTGCAAGGGACCGCGCTCGCGGTTGCGGTAAACCGAACCCAGGCTGAAAATGCGCTGCTCGCCGGCGGCGAGCAGCTTCTTGCAGGCGAATTCGGGCGAGGTGTGCAGATAAAGCGGCGACCCCGCGCCATCGGGCCCGACCACCTCGGTGGCGAAAGCCGCCAGATGCGCCTCGTTGCCGGGCGAGACCTGCAGCGCCGCCGTTTCCACCTCGACGAAATCCTGGGCCGCGAACCAGTCACGCAAGGCGGCGGTCAGGCCATTGCGCAGCATCAGGCGCGGGCGGCGGTCGGCGTGAACGTCAGGCGTCCACCAGGGCGAGGCGGCGGTCATCGCCGGGCCGCGGGCGTGTCAGTTTGCACTAGGGGCTGGCGGTTCGCGCCGAGATGCGCTAGGCCCCCATCCAGCGCCGCAGAAGCCGGCAAACGCCCATCAACTCTCGCAGGATAAAAAACCGTGGTGAAAGTCATCGCCAGTTCGCTCCGCAAAGGCAATGTCGTCGAAAAGGACGGCAAGCTTTATGTGATCCTCTTTGCCGAAAATATCCACCCAGGCAAGGGCACCCCGGTGACGCAGCTCGACATGCGCCGCATCGGCGATGGAGTGAAGGTCTCGGAGCGCTACCGCACCACCGAGCAGGTGGAGCGCGCCTATGTCGAGGAGCGTGAGCACACCTTCCTCTACGCCGACGGCGAAGGCTATCACTTCATGAACCCGGAAACCTACGACCAGGTGGCGGTGTCGGAAGCCGTGGTCGGCGATGCCGCGCCCTATCTGCAGGAAGGCATGCCGGTACAGGTCTCGCAGTTCAACGGCATCGCCATTTCCCTGGTGCTGCCGCAGCGTGCCACCTTCGAAGTGGTCGAGACCGAGCCGACGACCAAGGGCCAGACCGCATCGTCCTCCTACAAGCCCGCCGTGCTCTCCAACGGTGTCCGCACCACAGTGCCGCCGCACATCGCACCCGGCACCCGCGTGGTGGTGATGACGGCCGATGGCGCGTATGTGGAGCGGGCGAAGGACTGAGGGGCACTCTTAAGTCTGCCAATCCCAAGCTGGAAGCCAAGCGCTGCCTCACTGTTTGAAACAGTGTTCGCGATGCCATTGCAAAAAATGCGGATGTGGGCGCTCGATTTGGCGGCGGGGCGGAATCGCGCGGCGAGTCCTGTTTATGAACGTCTGCACGCTTTCGAAGTCGTTAACCTGCCTCGATATCAGGATTTCCAGATCATCGGATAGGCTGATCAGTCCTCGATCGAACATCCAATGCGCGGTACCGGATAGCGCAATCCCATTGCTCACGATATCAGGTCCATTCTTTTCGACAGGTCGAATATGGGCGGCAGAAACCTCTGCTCGACCGCCTCCATTTATCAACTTCAGTCCCGTGATCGCACAGCGCTCGTCATAGGCGCGCAAGACGATGCGGCGGAAAATACGGTCCCGCACGATTCGCGATCCGATGTAGCTCACACGGTCACGACTCTGCTCGAACTGGAATGCGGCCCCCTCGTCCTCAAACCCGGAGGAAATGCCGGTCTCATCCACGCGTGGCAGCAGCAACTCACGGGCATCAAGGCCAAGATCGACAATACGGTTGAAATCGCTTGGACTGATTGGCCGGACGGCAGATTGAGCGCGGCCGGAAATCCGCCCTTGGTCGTTAAGCAGGCCCCGCTCAGCGAGACCGTCTGTCCCATTAAATGGAACAGGATTGGCAAAATCGAGGTATGATCCTGGCTCAATCAAAGCGAGATACATACCAGGCGCATTGGGATCGGGAATAGCCTGCTGGACTTTGGCCATGGCGAAATAGCCACGGGTATCATCCACTTTGCTTGGTTCGTAGTAGATGATCCAGTCACCAACGCATGCTTCCACACGACGCAGATACTGGCTGGGGAACTGATATCGCTCAGCGGGGCTGTCGTCGTAGATCGAATCCGACCGGTGGATGAAGACCCCGAATCCCATGATCTTCCTGTAATTTTGGGGATATCCGCCGAGATGTAGCACCAAAATTCGATCTTGGAAGCTTAGTCTAGGCCAGAGAAATTACCCTCTCCGACAAACCGCTCCAGATTTTTTCACGGGGGCAGTCGCAAAGGGCCCGCCCGGTCCGTCCTTTGAGCAAAGAAGGAGGACGCCATGAGAAAACTTATCGTCACCGAATTCATCAGCGTCGATGGCATCGCCGAGGTCGAGAAGCTGCCAAGCATCACTTGGAACGATGAGATGAACAGGTTCAAGGAGGACGAACTAGCCGACAGCGGCGCCATGCTTCTGGGGCGCACTACCTATGAGATCTTTGCCGGCTCGTGGCCTGGTGAAACCGGGGACTTCGCCGACCGGTTCAACGCGCTGCCGAAGTATGTCGCTTCCAGCACCTTGAACGCGCTCGACTGGAAGCCTGCCGAACTGCTCAAGGGGCCACTGCCGGTGGCGGTGCGAGCCCTGAAGGAAGGCAGCGGCGGCAACATCTATGTGCATGGCAGCCCGAGCGTCGCGCAGGAACTGCTGCGCCACGGTCTGGTCGACCGCGTCAGGCTGCTCAGCTATCCCGGCGCTGTCGGCCAGGGCAAGAAGCTGTTTCCGCCTGGTGAACAAGTGCCGCTTGAGCTGATCTCCGCAACGCCATTCAGCAACGGGGTTGTAGCGCTTGAGTATGTGCCGGTGGCGGCGAAGTCGTAGTGGGCTTCCATGCCTGGATGACAACAGCAGTCGACCTTGGCGATCAATTGCCGGCGTGGCACCGTCCTTACCCGACTTTCTTGGCCCGCCTCCCCTTGGCGGCGGCGCCATTCCGCGCCTCCACCACCCGCTCCACCTCCCGCTTCAGCTGATCCTTGATCGCCACCGTCTCGTTCATCAGGGCGTCGATTTTCAGGAAATCGAGCACGCGGTATTTCGACACTGTCGGGCGGACCAGGATATCGGGCTGGGTTTGTCTCAGCTTGTTGGCGGTGATCGATTGCATCATCAGCTGCGTGGCACCGAACATCAGATCGACGGAGGTGGGGTGCTTGCGGTCGGCTTCTTCCGGCGCGCCGACCACGTCGACGCCGATGATGATGTCGGCATCGTTCTCGATCAGGTCGAACGGCACGGGATTGTAGATGCCGCCGTCGATCAGCAGGCGGCCGTCGCGTATCACCGGGCGGAACACGGCGGGAATGGCGGCCGAGGCGGCCAGCGCCGAATGCAGGTCGCCGTCGTCGAACACGGCGAGCTTGTGGCCGAAATAGTCGGTCGCCGTCACCTTCAGCGGGATCTTCAGCTCGGCGAAGCTTTCGGGAATGGCCTCGGGCAGGAAGGCCTTGAGGATGCGCTCGACATTGAACTGGCTGACGCGGATGCCGTTCTGCATGGCTTCGGCGATCGTGCCCGGCCGGGCTCGCCACATGCGGCTTGCCACCTCGGCGCGCCGGCCGAGGACCGAGCGGGCGTAGTCGTGGATGTCCTTGCCGGTCATGCCGGCGGCCATGCCGGCGCCCATGATGGCACCGATCGACGAGCCGGCGATCGCCACCGGCCGGATGCCGAGCTCGTCCAGCGCCTCGATGACATGGATATGCGCCAGGCCTCGTGCGCCGCCACCGCCGAACGCTATTCCAAAAGTCGGGCTCATCCCTTGCCGGCCCCGGCCAGCGGGGGCCCGACGACCATGATGGTCGGTTCGGCCGACAGCAGCTTCTTCGCCGCCGCCTTGACCTGGTCGAGCGTCACCGCGTTGATGTAGCCGGCGCGGCGCTGCATGTAGTCGATGCCGAGATCGTCGAGCTGCAGCTCGACCAGCGTCGCGGCGATGGAACTCGAGGAGTTCAGATTGCTGATGGCGTAGGCGCCGATCAGATATTTCTTGGTTGCGGCGAGCTCAGCCTCGGTCGGGCCGTCCTCAGCCAACCGCTTGGCGACGTCGCGCACGATGCCGAGCGTCTCGGCCGCGCGATCCGATCGCGTGCCGGTGGTGACGATCAGCGCGTTGGCGTGGTCCTGGTTGACCAGCGAGGAATCGACGCTGTAGGCCAGCCCGCGCTTTTCACGCACCTCCTGGAACAGGCGCGAGGTGAAGGTGCCGCCGCCGAGGATCTCGTTCATCAGCACGGCCGGGAAGAAATCCGCCGCCTTGCGCTTCACGCCGGGCCAGGCGAGCTGCAGCGAGGTTTGCGGCAGGTCGTAATTGACCTCCAGATGCTGCGCCAGCTTCGGCTCGATATCGGCGACAGGGGCGAGCGCCTGTTTCTCAGGCAGGTTGCCGAACACCATGTCCAGCTTCTTCTTCAGCGTCCCGGCATCGATGGCGCCGACCACGGCGACATGCAGGCCGCCGCGTGCGAACACCGCCTTGTGCAGCGCCTTGAGATCGTCCTGCGTGATGGTGGCGATGCTCTGCCTGGTGCCCTGGTCGGAGCGTGAATAGGGATGGTCGCCATAGATGGCGCGAGCCCATCGGTTCTGCGCGACCGTGTCGGGGTCATTCTCGTTGGCGATGATGCCGGACAGGATCTGCGCGCGGATGCGGTCGATCGGCGCCTGGTCGAAGCGCGGCTCGTTGACCGCCAGCCGCAGCAGGTCGAAGGCCTCGTCGCGCTGTTCGGCCAGCATGCGCATCGAACCGTAGACACCGTCGCGGTTCTCCTCGAAGCCCATTTCGGCACCGGCATCGTCGAGCCTGATCTGGAAGGCTTCCGAATCGAGCGGGCCGGCGCCCTCGTCGAACAGGCCGGTCATCAGATTGGCCAGTCCTTCCTTGCCCGGCGGATCCTGCGTCGAGCCGCCGCCGAAGACGAAACGGACGGCGACCACCGGCACGGAATAGTCCTCCACCAGCCAGGCGGTGACGCCCTTCGAGGAGGTGACGGACTGGATCTCCATGGCGCGGGCGGCAAGTGCCGGCAGGACCAGGAAGAGGATGGAGAGGACGAGGGTTGCGAGTGTGGTGGCCACGCGCGGTCTTCCCTTCTCCCCTTGCGGGAGAAGGTGGCCTCGCAAAGCGAGGTCGGATGAGGGGTGTTCCAGCTTGGCAAGGACGGCACTCTGTCGCGCACCCCTCATCCGTCTCGGCGCTGCGCGCCGATCCACCTTCTCCCACAAGGGGAGAAGGGAAGGCGCGTTCACGGGCTCGTGTATGTGCATCGAGCGCTTCATCATCAATTCCCCGCCTGTTGCTGCGGCAAGAGATAGCCGGTGGTCGAGTGGGCCAGCACCAGATAGCGCGCGGCGACGGCCTTGACCTCGTCCGCGGTGACCTTGCGGATGCGGTCAGGCCATTGCTGGACATCCTGCACATTGCCGCCGGTGGCCAGTGTCGAGCCATAGATTTCGGCCATGGAATCCTGCTTGTCGCGGGCAAAGACCATCGACCTGACATAGCGATCCTTGGCCTTTTCGAGCTCTCCCGGCGTAACCCCGCCGCTGGCTATGCGCGCCACCTCCGCATCGACAGCGGCTTCGATGTCGGCGAGCCTGGCGTCGCCGCGCGGCGAGCCGTAGACGGTGAAATTGGTGTCGTCGAGCATGGTGCCCTGGAAATACGCGCCGGCGTTGGAGGCGATGCCCTGCTTGACCACCAGCGCCTGGTAGAGCCGGCTGCGGTTACCGCCGCCGAGGATCTCGGCGAGCAGGTCGAGCGCCTCGGCCTCGCCCGGCTTGGCGGTGTGGTAGGACGGCACCACCCATTGCGTCGAAAAGCTGGGCACGCTGACGCGGGCGTCGGAAAGCGTGACGGTGCGCTTGGTGTTCTGCTCCGGTTCGACCGGGCGCACGCGCGGCGGCAGATCCGGCCCGCGCGCCACCTTGCCATAGGTCTTTTCAGCCAGCGCCCGCACCGCGTCGGGCTGGACATCGCCGGCGACGATCAGCACGGCGTTGTTGGGCCTATAATACTTGTCATAGAAGGCGGTGGCGTCGGTGCGGTTGAGCTGCTCCATCTCCTGCATCCAGCCGATCACCGGAATGCGGTAGGGCTGGTTCTGCCACAGCGTGGCATCGACTTCCTCGTCGAGCACGGCCTGCGGATTGTTGTCGATGCGCGAGCGGCGCTCCTCGAGGATGACATCGCGCTCGGTCTTGATGACGTCGTCTGTGAGGATGAGGTTTCGCATGCGGTCGGCCTCGAAGCTCATCATCTGTTCGAGCGCCGAGGGCGCCACCGTCTCGTGGAAAGCGGTGTAGTCATAGGAGGTGAAGGCGTTGTTGGAGCCGCCAATATCGGAGACGGCACGGTCAAACTCGCCGGCCGCGTGATGGGTCGTCGCCTTGAACATCAGATGCTCGAAGAAGTGGGCGATGCCGGATTTGCCCGGCGGCTCGTCGGCGCTGCCGATCTTGTACCACACCATGTGGGTGACGATGGGCGCGCGATGATCGGGAATGACGACCACTTCCATGCCGTTGTCGAGCAGGAAATCCGTCACCTTGAACTCGGCTGGCACGGTGTCTGGCAATACCGGGTTGGCGGCCAGCACTGGGCCGGCCGTGACAAAAGCCAGCGACGTCGCCAGCAGCCCTGCCCGCAGCCATTCAACCCTGGGTGTCATCAATGGCTCCGGTTTTCTCTTTGTTTTGACGCAATTCCCGTGGGAAAACCGCTTCACACTTTTCCTGGAATTGCTTGGACAGGACGATAGGCAAGGTGCCGGCGACAAGCAAAGTGAATTGTTGTTGCCGGCAAAGGCGGCGGCAAAGAGGCCGCTGAACGCAAGCGTGTCAGCCAGCCTCGATGAAGCGGATGATGGTCTCGCCGTAATTGCGCTCGTCGAGCACGGAAAAGCCGGCGCCTGGCTCGAAGGGAACCGCCGCGGTCTCCTCGACCACGCAGAGTGCGCCGGGACGCAGCCAGCCGCCGGCCTTGGCCGACTGCAGCGCGCGCTCGCCAAGCCCCTTGCCGTAGGGCGGATCGGCGAAGACGAGGCCGAACGGGGCCAGCGTGCCGGCCTCGCCAAGGGCGGTCGCGTCGCGGCGGAAGATCTTGGTGCGGCCGGTCAGCCCGAAGGCCTCGACATTGTCGCGGATCAGGCCACGGCCTTCGGCCGATTCCTCGATGAACACGCCATAGGATGCCCCCCGCGACAGCGCTTCCAGGCCAAGCGCGCCGGTGCCGGCAAACAGGTCGAGCACGCGCGCGCCGTCCAACTGCTCGCCAAAGCGATGCGCCAGCACGTTGAAGACGGCCTCGCGGGTGCGGTCGGTCGTCGGACGGATAGCGCTGCTGCGGGGCGTCGCCAGCGGACGCCCGCGAAACTCACCGCCGACGATTCTCATTTAAGTCCGGGTCTCATTTAAGTCCGGGCCTCATTTCGTTCTGGGCCCTTTGGGACCGCCGCGCGGCCGCTCACCGCCACCGGCGCCACCAGGACGCTCGCCACGCGGCTTGCCGAATGGTTTTGCGC
The DNA here is from genome assembly GCF_020165735.1 of Mesorhizobium sp. B283B1A. Classification (NCBI taxonomy): domain Bacteria; kingdom Pseudomonadati; phylum Pseudomonadota; class Alphaproteobacteria; order Hyphomicrobiales; family Phyllobacteriaceae; genus Mesorhizobium; species Mesorhizobium sp. B283B1A. The sequence goes on along the minus strand of NZ_JAIUIQ010000001.1, from coordinate 179,889 downwards.
CGCCCGGTTTGCCATAGGACGGCTTGAACGACGCCTTGCGCGCCTTGGCTTCGGCCGCCTTGGCGGCGTCGGCTTCCGCCCTGCCCTTGCCGATCGGCCGGGCACCCGGCGCCATCCAGACATTGGCCTTGCGTTGGCCGGGCGGCTCGATCGGCCGCTGCTCGCGCTCGGGCTTCTTACCGCCAAAACCGCCACGAGGCTTGTCACCGAAGCCACCGCGCGGCTTGTCGCCAAAATTGCCACGCGGCTTGTCGCCAAAGCTACCGCGTTCGGACCTCGGACCGCGTTCGCCAAAACTCTTTTCCGGTCTCTCGCCTCTGTCGGGACTGGTCGACAGCTTGCCCAGTGCCTCGTCGCGGCTGCCTTCGCGGCGCTTGCGGTTCTTGATCAGACCGCCCTCGCCGATCGGCCGGTGGTCGCCCTCGCGCATAACCTTCGGCCGCTCGACCTCTTCCTGACGCGGTTCGGTGCGCCGCACCGGCTTGTTGGAGAACGGCTTTGAAATCTCGGCGTCGAAATTGGCGCCGGATTCCTCGACCAGGCGCTCGCCAAGCTGGTCGCGCAGCACGCGGCCCTTGACCTCCAGCACATGGCCTTCGGGAAGATCCTCGAGCTGGAAAGGCCCGTAGGAGATGCGGATCAGCCGCGTCACGTCGAGGCCGAGCGCGCCGAGGATGTTCTTGACCTCGCGGTTCTTGCCTTCGCGAAGACCGATCGTCAGCCAGGCATTGGAGCCCTGCTCGCGGTCGAGGCTGGCTTCGATCGCACCATAAAAGACGCCGTCGACGGCGATGCCCTCGCGAAGCCCGGCAAGCGCGCTTTCCTCGACCTTGCCGTGGACGCGCACGCGGTAGCGGCGCAGCCAGCCGGTGGCCGGCAGTTCGAGCACGCGCGACAGGCCGCCATCATTGGTCAGCAGCAGCAGACCCTCGGTGTTGATGTCGAGCCGGCCGATGGTCATCAGCCGCGGCAGTTCGGCCGGCAGCACGTCGAAGACGGTCTTGCGGCCTTCCGGATCACGGTTGGTGGTGACGACGCCGGCCGGCTTGTGGAACAGGAACAGGCGCGTGCGCTCGATCGGCGGGATTTCCATGCCGTCGAGATGGATGATGTCACCGGGCATCACATTGAAGGCCGGCGAGGCCAGCACCCGGCCATTGACCTTGACGCGGCCGGCGGCGATCAGGTCCTCGGCATCGCGACGCGAGGCAAGACCGGCGCGCGCCAGGCGCTTTGCGATCCGTTCACCGGCTTCTTCTTCTGCCTCGGCGGGACGCGGGCGGGGCTTGAAGCCGCCGGACGCACCCTGCGGACGATCGCCGAAGTCGCGCTTGGGACGATCGTTGAAATCGCGCTTGGGACGGTCGCCGAAATCGCGCTTGGGACGGTCGAAGCGCCCTTCGCCACCTTCCGCCGAAGCAGCCGCCGGACGGTCGCCGCGTGGTGCGTAAGGCTTGCGCGGTCCTTCGCGCTTCTCATAGGGCTTGCGCTCGCCTTCGGCCGCCATTGGGCGATCACCGCGCGGCGCGTAGGGCTTGCGCGGGCCTTCCCGCTTCTCATAGGGTTTGCGCTCGCCTTCGGCCGCCATTGGACGATCGCCGCGCGGCGCGTAGGGTTTGCGCGTGCCTTCGCGCTTCTCGTAGGGCTTGCGCTCGCCTTCGGCGGCCATCGGGCGGTCGCCACGCGGCGCATAGGGCTTGCGCGGGCCTTCGCGCTTCTCGTAGGGCTTACGCTCGCCTTCGGCGGCCATCGGACGATCGCCGCGCGGCGCGTAAGGCTTGCGCGGACCTTCGCGCTTCTCATAGGGCTTGCCTTCGGGGCGCGGCCCCTTGCTGAACGGCTTGTCGCCGCTTTTGAAGTTGCGCTTCGGCCGCTCGCCTTCGGCGGCCATCGGACGTTCACCGCGCGGCGCGTAGGGTTTCTTTGCGCCGAAGGACGGCTTGCCACCGCCACGCGAGGCCGCGGGTTTCTTGCCCGGGCCTTTTTGGCGCGGAGATTTCTTGTCGTTGTCGTCCATGTGGCCTTTGTCCGTTTGCGCTGCTACAGCGTGGCGCATCCTTTCGGGCGCGCAACGAACGCTGTAGCACTTTTGATTTGGCGCATGATCATTTCCGAAAATCGAGTCCGATTTTCGGGGTTATGCGCTCAATAACAGGATCATCAGAGTTTGTCAGGGAAAAGTGGAGACCGGTTTTCCGGAAAGACAAAACGAAAACCAAAAGCCTGGAGCGGCGAGGAGATAATGGGAATGGAAACCGCGTGAAGCGGCCCGATTTCATGGCCCTGGCGCTGAAAGAGGCCGAAGCGGCCGCCCTGCGCGGCGAAGTGCCGGTCGGCGCCGTCATCGCCAGCGGCGGCACTGTCGTCGCCAGTGCCGGCAACCGCACCCGCGAGCTTGCCGACCCGACAGCGCATGCCGAGATGCTGGCGATCCGCGAGGCCTGCGGCAAACTGGCGACCGAGCGGCTCACCGGCCACGATCTCTATGTGACGCTGGAACCCTGCGCCATGTGCGCCGGCGCCATTTCCTTCGCCAGGCTGCGCCGTCTCTATTTCGGCGCGGCCGACGAAAAGGGCGGCGCGGTGGTCAACGGCGTGCGCTTCTTCGCCTCGCCGACCTGCCACCATGCGCCCGACATCTATGCGGGGATGGCCGAGACCGAAGCGGGCCTGCTGCTCAAGGGATTTTTCAGGGAACGTCGCGACTGAACCGGGCGCCGTGCCCGTCCACAATCGACGCAGCCGACTGTTACAGGGACGGCAGCCAGTCGAACCAGCCGCCCTTCTTGCCTTCCGCCTCTTTCTTCAGGCGGCGTTCCTTCTTGTATTCGTCCTCGCCAAGTTCATTCTGCGGTGCTGCGCCGGACGCGACACGGTAGGCCAATGGCGGCTCGCTCAGATATTTGCGGGTGTTGGGATCGCCCTGCTTGCCTTCGGCAAGGCGGCGCTGGATCTCGGCGGCGCGGCCCTTGTCGGAATCCGCGGGTTTCCAAGCCGGCGGGTGGCTGGAGCCTGAGTCGGCCATCGCCTTCTTGATCGCCTCGGGATCGGTCTGCACGTCGTCAACAATCTCAGACTGATAGTTCGGATCATCCTGGTGTGCCGTGGCGTCGGCGCGCAGGCGGGCGCGGCGCTGCTCGGGCGATTCAGGCCATTCGGCGCTCGCCGTCTGGATGCTGTTCTGCGGCGCCGGCAGCGCTTCCTTCTGGCCAGGTGCCGGCTTCACCAGCGTCGGGCGCGGCTTGTAGTCGATCGGATCCCTGCGCTTCGGCGCGAAGGAAACGGCGCCGGTGAGATCGCCGGCCAGCTGTTCGGCGGCAGTCTTGTCGGTTCCATAGGTCGGAGACCCCATGCAGCCGGACAAAGCGAGGCCCGATGCGACAAGCGGCGCCAGAAGCGCAAGGCGCGCGTTATATCTCTCGGTCATGCCAAAAAGTCCCACTCTAGACAGCCTCTCGATTGCCACCGGCCTTGTGTCCGGTCCCCATCGTCCAAGCACTTGCGACGGAAATCCGGCGACAATTTGTCTTCCGGAGTTTCGCGTGTTTACCTCAACCACTCATTAAGGGCAACGCGCGGGCGGATCAGCACCGCCCGGCGTGGTATTTGTGCACCGATATGCAGGGCATCCTGGCCGGGCATATCGGTGATCCCCAAACCGCCATGCACGTTTGGGCAACATGCATCAGAGCCGGCCGAGGGCCTTCAGTTCACGCAGCACGGCAGCATCGCGCGCCGAGACATCGGGAAATTCCGCGTCCTGCCCGACATCGGCCGTGTAGCGCCAGGAGCGTGCACATTTGACCAGGCCGCGATCCTCGGCCTTCTCGACCACCACGGCGACGCCCTTGACGTCGTCCAGCGTGAATGCGCTTTGCGGCGCCTGGCCATGAGCGATGACGAGATCGCTGGTGATCGCCATCTCGGCCATGTCGACGTCCGATATCGCCGCCTCGAGCGCCGCGTCGTTGATCGTGACCACCGGTACCGCCTCCAGCGAGGAGCCGATCACCTTCTGGGCACGCGCGATTTCGAGCGCGCCGGTGACGACGCGGCGCACCTGCCTGACCTTGCGCCATTTCTCCGCCAGGGCCTCGTTCTTCCAGTCCGCCGGGATTTCCGGGAACTGGTCGAGATGCACCGAGACCGCATCGGGATGACGGTCGAGCCAGGCCTCCTCCATTGTGAAGGGCAGCATCGGCGCCAGCCATTTCACCAGGCAGTCGAAGAGATGACGCACGACCTGCACGGAGGCCTTGCGCTTCGCGCTCGATGGCGCGTCGCAATAAAGCGCGTCCTTGCGGATGTCGAAATAGAAGGCCGACAGCTCGACCACCATGAAATCGATGAGCGCGCGGGTGATGCGCTTGAACTCGAACGCGTCATAGCCCTGGCGCACCAACTCGTCGAGTTCGGACAGCCGGTGCAGCATCAGCCGCTCCAGCTCCGGCATCGTTTCCAGCGGCACATCCTCGCCATCGTCATGGGCGAGCGTGCCCAGCATCCAGCGGACCGTATTGCGCAGCTTGCGGTAGGCGTCGATGTTGGTCTGCAGCACGTTCTTGCCGAGCCGCTGGTCTTCCCAATAATCCGTCGTCACCACCCAGAGCCGCAGGATATCGGCGCCGGACTGCTTGATCACGTCCTGCGGGATGACGGTGTTGCCGAGCGACTTCGACATCTTGCGCCCGTCCTCGTCCATGGTGAAGCCATGGGTGACGACCGTGTCGTAGGGCGCCCTGCCCCTGGTGCCGCAGCTTTCGAGCAACGAGGAATGGAACCAGCCGCGATGCTGGTCGGAGCCTTCGAGATAGACATCGGCTGGCCATTTCAGGTCGGGACGGTCCTCGAGCGTGAAGACATGCGTCGAACCCGAATCGAACCAGACGTCGAGGATGTCCATCACCTGCCGCCACCGGGAGGCGTCGTGATTGCCGAGGAAGCGTTCCTTGGCGCCAGCCGCGAACCAGGCGTCGGCGCCTTCCGTCTCGAAGGCGTCCATGATGCGCTGGTTGACGGCCTCGTCCTTGAGCACATTGCCGTCCTCGTCGGCGAAAACGGCGATCGGCACGCCCCAGGCACGCTGACGCGACAGCACCCAGTCGGGCCGTTCCTCGATCATGGCGCGGATGCGGTTCTGGCCTGCCGCCGGCACGAAACGGGTGTCGTCGATCGCCTTCAGCGCGCGGCTGCGTAGCGTCGTGCCGTCGCCAAGGTCCTTGTCCATGTAGATGAACCACTGCGGCGTGTTGCGGAAGATGATCGGCTTTTTCGACCGCCAGGAATGTGGATAGGAGTGTTTCAGACGGCCGCGCGCGAACAGCGCGTTGCGCTTGATCAGCTCGTCGATGACCGCCTGGTTGGCGTTCCCCTTCTTGCCGTTGTCGTCGATGACGCGCGCCGGCCCGCCCTCGCGATCCGGACCGAAGCCCGGCGCGTCCCTGGTGAAGAAGCCGCCATCGTCGACCGTGAACGGGATCGCGGTGTCGACACCGCGCGCGCGCAGGTCGGCAGCGGAATCCATCCAGGCGTCGAAATCCTCGCGGCCGTGGCCGGGCGCGGTGTGGACGAAACCGGTGCCCGCATCGTCGGTGACATGATCGCCGGCGAGCATCGGAACGGCAAATTCGTAGCCGCCGCCAAAACCCTTGAACGGATGCGAAAGCGTAAGGCTTCCAAGCTGTTCGGCCGAAACGCTATGAAGGCGATTCAACGTGACCTTGGCCTTGGTCGCGCAATCTTCCGCCAGAGCATCGGCAAAGATCAGCTTCTCGCCCGGTTGCGGCCCGAAGGCATTCTCGGCCGCGGTGACCTCATAAAGACCATAGCCGATGCGCGGCGAATAGCTGACGGCGCGGTTGCCGGGGATGGTCCAAGGCGTCGTCGTCCAGATGACGACATGAGCTTCCAGCAGGTCCAGCGACGTCTCGGTCAGCTTCGCCGGCTCTTCGGCACTGGCGACCTCCCGGGCAAGGCTGACGACCGGGAATTTCACCCAGATCGTGTCGCTCTCATAGTCCTGGTACTCGATCTCGGCCTCGGCCAGGGCGGTGCGTTCGACGACGCTCCACATCACCGGCTTCGAGCCGCGATAGAGCTGGCCCGACATGGCGAATTTCAACAATTCGCCGGCGATGCGGGCCTCGGCGTGGAAAGCCATCGTCGTATAGGGGTTCTTGAAGTCGCCGATGACGCCGAGGCGCTGGAACTCGCCGCCCTGCACGGAGATCCAGTGCGCGGCGAATTCACGGCATTCCTTGCGGAACTCGTTGACCGGCACCTCGTCCTTGTTCTTGCCCTTGGCGCGGTACTGCTCCTCGATCTTCCATTCGATCGGCAGGCCGTGGCAATCCCAGCCGGGCACGTAGTTGGAATCATAGCCGCGCATCTGGAACGAACGGGTGATGACGTCCTTGAGGATCTTGTTCAGCGCATGGCCGATGTGGATGTTGCCGTTGGCGTAGGGCGGGCCGTCATGCAGCACGTATTTCGTGCGGCCGGCGGCTTCCTCGCGCAGCTTGCGGTAGAGGTCCATGTCCTGCCAGCGCTTGACCAGCACCGGCTCTTTCTCGGGCAGGCCGGCGCGCATCGGGAAATCCGTCTGCGGCAGGTAGAGCGTCTTGGAATAGTCGATCGTTTCAACAGTGTCGGTCATTGATCTGCCATCTGCATAGCCCGTCGGCACAAAAGCCGGGGCGTTGAAGTCTTTGGTTGACGCATACCGTTTCCCAAAATCGGACCCACTTTTGGGTGATATGCATTGATGTTCTGGAAAAAGCGCGAGGGCGCGCGAGAAACTCCCGGCGGTTCCGGCGGCGCTCAGGCCGCCCGGAACACCGGGCCTGTAATTCGTATCGCGATCGCGAAAAGGCGCAAAAAGCTGCTCATGGCTGGGCTTTTAGCCGATGCCGCGGCAGGAATAAAGCGTCTCGTTCAATTCGCCTACATCGAAAAGTCGAAGCGATAGGTCGTCGACACGCCGACCATGAACTGGTTGCGGTCGCCACGTTCCCTGACCAGGCTGGAATCGGCGGCCGGACCCTCAAGGCGCGAATATTCGCCGAATAGGCTGGCGGTCATCGGATCGGTCACTTTCCAGGTCACCGCGCCGCCGAGGCCGACAGACTTCAGGCCGCCGCCGGGATTGTACTGGCTCAGGCCCGATGCCACGGCCTCCTGCGCATTGACGCCATAATAGGCGTCGAAATAGTTGGCCGAGGCAAAAGACACGCGCGGTCCACCCGAAATCCTGACGGTCGGCGTCACGTCGTAGAAACCATCGACGGCGATATCGGCGACAAAGCCGTTGTGGGCCCGGATGCCATGCCGCAATTCGGCACGCGCGCGCATCCAGTCCGTCGGATAGAATTCGAAGAAGCCGCCGACTTCGCCGCCCCAGCGAACAGGATCGAGACCCTCGAGTTCGTCGGCATTGCTGTCGTCGCGCGAGAACAGGAACTTGCCGGTCAGGCCGGCGCGAACGCTGCCATCGTCGACAAGCGCCAATGAGATGTTGTCGTTGCGGGAGGTGAAACGGGCCGCGGGGCCGGCCTTGCCCAGCGAAATGATCGGCGAGGCACTGAGCAGGTACTGCCTGCCGCCCTCGAAATTGGGCGCCACCATGCCGGTGGCGCCGACCGTCAGGTACCAGTCACCGGACAACCAGCCGAAAGCGCCCTCGCCGGCCTCGGCCGCGCCTGAGGTAGCCAGCATGACGGTTGCCAAGGCTGCAGAAATCTTCCCGACCGGACTCATGGCCACTCCACTAACACAATACAACTGTCCTTCGGCGACAGCATTGAAGGGGCTTTGGTAAAATTTGATTTAAGGACGAGACATCCGGCTCTGGGTGCCTGCACCGTCCGGCCCGCCATCGGCTGGACGCGGATCGGCGCCAGGGATAACTTCGTTGCATGCTGGTGGCCCTCGATGGAGGTGGCGACATGACCTTGCACGGCGATACACTGACGAACGCGATCGGCCAGACGCGAGACAAGTGGGGATGGTTCGTCGGTCTGGGCGTGCTGCTGCTGATCCTCGGCGGCATCGCCTTCGGCAATCTGTTCATCGCCACTGTGGCTTCCGTCTATGTCGTCGGCTGGCTGATGCTGGTGGCCGGCATCATCGAGATCATGCATGCGTTCGGCGTCAAGACCTGGGGGCGCTTCTTCTATTGGCTGCTCAGCGGACTGCTTTACGCGGTTGCCGGATTTTTCGCCTTCGACAATCCATTGCTCGCCTCGGCGGTGCTGACCTTCCTGCTGGCCGTTGCGCTCGTCGCTTCCGGCGCTCTCAGGGCCTGGGTCGGCTACAGTCACCGCCCGGAACGCGGCTGGGGCTGGATCGTCGCGGCGGGCGTCATCAGCGTGCTCGCCGGCCTGATCATCGCCATGGGCTGGCCGGTCAACAGCCTGTGGGTGCTCGGACTGTTCCTGGCGATCGACCTGATTTTCCAGGGCTGGACCTTCATCGCGGTCGGGCTTGCCTTGAAGAAGTAGGGCCTTGAAGAAGTAGGGCCTTGAAGAAGTAGGGCGTTGAGGGAATGATCAGGCGAGGTTGAGCAGCGTCACCGAGATCAGCGCGAGTGCGATTCCAATATATTGCAGCGACGATACCTCTTCCTTGAAGACGACAGCACCGACCAGCACGGCGCCGGCGACCACGATGGTGTTGACCAGAGCCCCGGTCACGGCAAGATCCAGTCGTGTGTTGATGAAGGCAAAGGCCCAATAGGAGAGCGGCGACAGCAGCATGACATAGGCCAGGCTGCGGCCGCTGCCGGTCTTGCCCCAATGCGCGCTCAGCCCATCGCAAAGTATGAACAACCCTGCGCAGACGATCACCACGCCCCAGACGAACATGTCGATTTTCATCAACGAGTGTTGGGCGCCCTGCCAACCGACTTCGATGAATTGTTTCACAGTCTTTGGCGTTTTCCCGCGCTATCAGCCAAGGGCCGTCAGAAAGCGATCGCGCTGTCCAGCTCCGAAAGCGGTTTGACGCCGGCCAGCAGCGCCTTTGCCTCGGCTTCATCGCGCTTCATCTGCACGACCAGCGCATCGAGCCCGTCGAACTTTATCTCGCTGCGCAGGAAGCCGAAGAAGGACACCTGGCAAATCTCGCCATAAAGGTCGCCTGAGAAATCGAAGACGAAGGTTTCGAGAAGCGGCGCGCCATTGTCGTCGACGGTCGGACGGCGGCCGAAACTGGCGACGCCATCGTGCAGCGTGCCGTCGGCGCGCCGAAAGCGGACGGCATAGATCCCTTGCTTGAGGGCGGCTTCCGCGGGAAGCCGCATGTTCGCTGTCGGAAAACCGAGCGTTCGCCCGAGCTGCTGGCCACCGACGACCTCACTTTCCACCGTGAAGCGGTAGCCGAGCAGGCCGGCGGCCTCGGCCACCTCGCCATCGCATAGCAAAGCGCGGATGCGGCTCGACGAGACCACCTCGGCCCCCTCGTCCCGGAAAGCGTCGACAAGCGTGACGCCGAAGCCATGGCGCTCGCCGGCCGCCATGAGATAGGCCGGACCGCCCTGGCGGTCCTTGCCGAAATGGAAATCGAAACCGGTCACGGCATGCGTGATGCCGAGCGTCCTTTCCAGCACATCGGTGACGAACGCTTCCGCCGACAGCGAGGCGAAGTCGCGCGTGAACGGCTGTTCGACCAACGCGGCAAAGCCCAGCAAGGACAGGAGCCGCGCTTTCATCGGCGGCGGCGTCAGCACGAACAACGGCATGTCTGGCCTGAAGATCGTTCGCGGGTGCGGCTCGAAGGTCAGCACCAGGGCCGGCACGCCGCGCCGCACGGCCTCGGCCAACGCCCGTTCGAGAACCGCCTGATGGCCACGGTGGACGCCGTCGAAATTGCCGATCGCGACAACGCCGCCCCTCAGGTCGGCGGGCAGCGGCATGGTCGCCGAGAGGTGCTGAAAGGCTTCCATTGCCACCTACCGCAGTCTGGCTATGACGGCCACCGGGCGATAGCCGTGCCGTTCCAGGAAGAGGCCGAGCCTTGCCGGATCCGGGTGCAAAGCATCGCCATAGTCGCGGGCGTGAATGCCGCCGGAGACATAGAGAACGTCGAAACCATTGTCGGCCGCGCCCTTCACATCGGTCATCATGCCGTCGCCGATGGCCAATACCTGCGAACGCTCGAGCGGTCGGCCAAGAGCCTCGGCCGCTTCCTTCATCGCGACCGCGTAGATCGGCGCGTAGGGTTTGCCGGCGATCAGTGTGCGGCCGCCGAGCTGCGCATAGTCGCGCGCCAGGGCGCCGGCGCACCAGATGATCCGTTCGCCACGCTCCACCATGATATCGGGGTTGGCGCAGATGAACGGCAGGTTCCTGGCACGCAACCGGCGCAGCAGTTCGGCATAGTCCTCGGGCTTTTCGACCTCGTCATCGAACAGCCCGGTGCAAACAACGCCGGTGGCCTCGAACTCCTCGACGAGATCGACATCGAGACCGTCATAAAGAGTCAAATCGCGGTCGGCGCCGATGTGGAAGACTTTGCGCGGGCCTTCCGCGATCAGGTCACGGGTCACGTCGCCCGAGGTCACCACACGGTCATAGGCTGACGGCGGAACGCCGATCGCGCTCATCTGAGCCACGACATCGGCGCTGCGGCGGGGCGAATTGGTGATGAGGACAACGGGAATACCAGCCGCCCTTGCCGCCGCCAACGCGGCCGCGGCTGCCGGAAAATGCCATTCGCCGTTGTGCACCACGCCCCAGACATCGCAAAGAATTGCCGAATAGGCTTTCGACACGTCTTCGAGCGAGCCGACGATTCCAGGCGAATCCGCCATGTCGTTCCCTTCAATATGATCCGTTGCGAGCGCTGCGGCCGACGGTTCGCCGCGACCGGTCCGAATTATCCGAACCGGCCCATGCTGTCACCAGCTTTCGCCCGGGTGTCGCATGGAGATCGCAAAGAGCCGCTTGTCCGCCGATGGGTGTCCCGTTCGGCGGCGGAAACCGCGGCCGATGTTTGGTTAACGAGCTTTGAAAGCGGGGCTCGACCTTGGATATATTCCGGCAACCTGAAATTTAACGATTTATGACACAGTCACCACCAATTTGATTTGGCGGGGGGTGGGTAAAGGCATGATCCGGAAATTCGCAAACGATCGGCGCGGCAATTATGCGCTGATGACCGTCCTTGCCATGGTGCCGCTCATGGGTGCCCTGGCGATCGGCATCGACTTTACGGAAATGACGCGCGAGCGGCAAAACGCCCTGAACGCACTGGATGCCGCGGGCATCGCCACCGCCCAGCAGATCGTTGCCGGCGCCACCGATGCCGACGCGAAAGCCTATGCCAAGAATTTCTTCGAGGCCAATCTCGCGCATATCGATCCGGCCAACACCACGCTGGCGGTGACGCTGCCCAACAACAACGCCGGCGGCGGAACACTGAAGCTATGCGGCACGCTGACCTACAAGCCCTACTTCCTGCCGACGGCGAAGATATTGGTGGGCGGCAGCAGCGGCGACGCCACCACCATGGCCTTCAACACATGCTCGGAAGTGCGCCTGAAGAACACGCTGGAAGTGTCGCTGGTGCTCGACAATTCCGGCTCGATGACGGAACTCGGCAAAGGTTCCAACAAGGTGCGGTTCGACCTGCTCAAGGACGCCGCCAAGCAGCTGGTCGACCAATTGGCCGGCCAGGCCCAGTTGATGAAGCAGGTCAGCAAGCCGGTCCAATTCAGCCTCGTTCCCTTCGCCGCCTCGGTGAATGTCGGTTCGGGCAATGCCTCGGCGGCATGGATGGACACCACCGGCATCTCGCCGATCCATCATGAGAATTTCAATTGGGCGGGCATGAACTCTACCTCCTATCCAACCAAATACGCGCAAAACATCGCCGGCGTCTGGTACGCCAAGGGCACTGGCTGGGATGTGACCCAGAAAGACCTGCCGCTGACCCGGTTCTCGATCTACAACCAGATGAAGCGCGTGGCGACGGCCACCTATGTCAGTCAGTTCAAGTGCACGGCCACCTATTCCAACGGCTCGTGCAAGACGTGGCAGAGCGGTTACAACTACACCTATGCAGGCGTTGCCGCATGGGGTGGCTGCGTGGAATCCCGTCCTTATCCCGACAACATCCAGGACACGGTACCTTCAAGCTCGACACCGGCAACCCTGTTCGTGCCGATGTTCGCACCTGATGAAACCGATCTGACCGACAGCAACTACCCACCTCGCCCCGCCAACAACAATTGGATGGCCGACGGGACACCTGGCGCAAGCACGAGCGCGCAACGTCAGAGCTTTATGCCCAAATACTTTGCGGATCCGGGCACCACGGTGACGCCGGGCTACGGCATGAACGCCGGACCCAATACGAGCTGCAGCACGACGGCGATCACGCCGCTTACCGATGTTTCCGTTGCAGCGGGGGCAACCGCGGTAAAGGCGGCGATCGACGCCATGGCGGCCAGCGGTGCGACCAATGTGCCCGAAGGAATGGCCTGGGGTTGGAGGACGCTCTCCAGCACCGCTCCCTTTACCGGGGGCCGGGCCGAGACGGAAAGAGGCAACGACAAGGTGCTGATCGTCCTGACCGATGGAGCGAACACCTATTACACACCAACGTCGGTGACGGCCCAGACCTACTCCGGGACCAACTGGAACTATGGCGGCAACGACATGGCCGGCAGTAAGGCCATCTATTCGGCTCTTGGCTACATCGTGCCGTTCAGCAACGTCACTTACAGCTATGGGCGCATGTTCCTGGGGACCAGCAGCAACGTCACCAAGACCGACTACTCCAACGCCAACTACACCAAGGCGATGAATGAGCATTTCACCACGCTCTGCAACAACGCCAAGGCCGCCAATATCATGGTCATGACCATCGCGCTCGACCTGGATGCGACCAATACCGCGGAAAAAACGCAGATGGATGCGCTGAAGGCGTGCTCTTCGGATTCGCGCTTCAGCAAGGACCCGACGGACCCCAGCAAGCCGATGAAACTGTTCTGGAATTCCACCGGGGCAACGCTGTCCAACGATTTCAAGGCGATCGGCAACGAGCTCTCCAATCTGCGCATCGTCAGCTGATCGGCAGGTCTCCCCTATGAACGCCCTGCCCCGGCAGGGCGTTTTGCTTTTGGAGGTATCCGGGGCCCGCAGGCTCTGGATTGGTTAGCGGTTGGTGAAGTGCCAACCAAGCAATAGAGCGGTTTCCCAAACCCGTCCTTCAGCGTTTTGTGAAAAGCTGGCGCCAATCGAGAATCCGCCGGCGGGGGCCGCTGCAAGACATGCATGAAATCTGGCGTCAGTTCCGCCGCGACAGGCGCGGCAACTATGCTCTCATGACAGCCGTGGCGATGATACCGCTGATGGGAGGCCTGGCGCTCGCGATCGACTTCACGGAAATGAACCGCGAAAAGCAGATGGTGACGAACGCGCTCGACGCCGCCAATTTCGCCACGGCGCGCCGGCTGACGGAAGGCGCGACCGACGATCAGTTGAGAGCCTATGCGCTCGACTTCTTCAATGCCAACCTGAACGATCTCAATCCCGCCAACGCGACGCTCAATGTCACCTTGCCCAGCAACACCGCCGGCGGCGGCTTGCTCAAGATGACCGCCCGGCTGAACTACAAGCCCTATTTCTATCCTGCCTTCGCCCAGCTCGTCGGCAAATCCGCAACCGATGCGAACCAGAGCATCAGCTTCGACGTCATCTCCCAGGTGCGGCTGAAGAACACTCTGGAAGTTGCCCTGGTGCTCGACAATTCCGGATCGATGACAACGCTCGGCACGGGCTCGGGCCAAAAACGCATCGACCTCCTCAAGACCGCGTCCAAGCAGCTGGTCGACACGCTTGCCCAGCAGGCGGTCATGATCAAGCAGGTCGACAAGCCGGTGCAATTCGGCCTCGTGCCATTCGCCGCCTCGGTGAATGTCGGCCCTGGCAATGGCAACGCATCATGGATGGACACCGAAGGCCTGTCTCCTCTGTCGAACGAGAATTTCGACTGGTCGACGCTGAACGCCGCCGACAAATACGCCCAGAAGACCAACGGCATCTGGTACAAGCGCGGCACCGGCTGGGGCAGCGAGGAAGGCCAGATGCTGACCCGGTTTTCGCTCTACCGCGACATGCAGGTGGTCACCAACCACGAGCGTGTCGTCAACAGCAAGCGCGTGGTGTGCGACGAATATTATTCGAACAACACCTGCAAACGCAGCCACAACGAGTACGACTACGTCGATACCTATGGCCCGTTCGCCAGCTGGCAGGGCTGCGTCGAAGCCCGGCCCTACCCCTATAATGTCAACGACGCCCCGCCGTCCGGCGGCTCGGCCAACACCGGCATAGGCGTCGGCGATCCGGCAACGATGTTCGTGCCGATGTTCGCCCCGGACGAACCCGGCAATCACTGGAAGCTCACCCAGGATCCCGACGAGGCCGCCCCGGTGACCTACGGCGCGGTGAACAGCTGGTGGAATGACGATCCTTCAAGCACCAGCGGCCAATCACGGTTGCGCAACATGGCCAAGTATTTCCAGCCGCGGCCGATCAATGCACCGGCATTGCCCACCGGCAACGGCCCGAACTACAGCTGCACCACCAACGCGATCACGCCTTTGACCGATGTCAGCGTCACCGATGGAGCCACCGCGATCAAGGCCGCGATCGACCTGATGCAGCCGAACGGCGGCACCAATGTTCCCGAGGGCATGGCGTGGGGCTGGCGGGTGGTTTCGAGCGGAGAGCCGTTCACGCAAGGGCGCCTGGAGACGGAAAAAGGCAACGACAAGGTGGTGATCGTTTTGACCGACGGCGCCAACCTACTATACGCCGTCCTCGCTGAGTTATTCAGATCCCGCCGACTCGAAATCGACCTATGCGTCCTACGGCTATCTCAACCCCGGTTACAACGGCACCTCGGTCGGGCGGATGTTCATGGGCACATCGACCGCCATCGGTCAGTTCGACTATTCGAACGGAAACTACACGAACGCCCTCAACGAGCAGATGGCAACGCTTTGCAACAACGCAAAGGCGGCCAACATCATGGTGATGACGGTAGCGCTCGACCTGTCGCCGACCAAGGCCAGCGACAAGCTGGCGATCGATGCGCTGAAATCCTGCTCGTCGGAGTCGCGCTTCCGAAAGGACCCGACCGATCCGAGCAAGCCGGCGAAGCTGTTCTGGAATGCGACCGGGGCCAGCCTGTCGAACGATTTCAAGGAAATCGGCAACGAACTGTCGAACCTGCGGGTGGTCGGCTAAGCTTCCCTGGCGCAACGCGTGGCGCCGCCAAGCCCTTGCGGGCGCCTGCCGCGACGGGCACATATTGGGCGCTCGCGAGATCGCCCGCATCCATCGCGACACGCCGCGACGAGCCTTGGGGACGAACAATGCCCGACACCGCCAATCATGTCGCTTTCGCGCTGGTCTGCCTCGGCATGGTGCTGACGCCAGGCCCGAACATGATCTACCTGATCTCGCGCTCGCTGTCGCAAGGGCCGAAGGCCGGGCTGATCTCGCTTGGCGGGGTTGCGGTCGGCTTCCTGTTCTATGTGGTGTCGGCTGCGTTCGGCATCACCGCGCTGCTGCTCGCCGTGCCTTTCGCCTATGATGCGCTGCGCTTTGCCGGCGTGCTCTACCTCTTGTGGCTGGCCTGGCAGGCGGTGAAGCCTGGCGGACACTCGCCGTTCCAGGTGCGCGATTTGCCGAAGGATGGGCCGCGCAAGCTGTTCGCCATGGGGCTGATGACCAATCTCCTCAACCCCAAGGTGGCCGTGCTCTATCTGTCGCTGCTGCCGCAATTCATCAGTCCCGGCAAGGGCCATGTGCTGTCGCAGCTTCTGGTGCTCGGCGCGACGCAGATATCGATCAGCCTCAGCGTCAATGCCCTCATCGCCGTGACGGCAGGCTCGATTGCCGCCTTCCTTGCCGGCCGGCCATTGTGGCTGGTCATCCAGCGTTGGATGATGGGCACGGTGCTGACGGCGCTGGCCCTGAAGATGGCGACCGACGCGCAACGCTAGCCGCCGAACGCTTCTTTCAGGAAGACGTGTACGTCGGTTATCGATTGCTCGGTGGCAGCCACATTGTACTCTACCCGGTGGCTATACGGCGTCGGCGCGACCGCCGCGCTTTGAAATCGCACCGCTTCTTGGGCGTTCACGGGCGCGCAAGCGAGATAGCCGGCCATGCCAAGGCAGATCGGCCGGAAAAGCTTCCCAAGCGGTCCCGGCCGTTGCATGCGATTGGCGCCGGCTTGCCTACATCGGCCGCCTTATCTGTTGCGTCCGCTCCGGCTCTATCACCTTGCGGTAGAGGTGCCAGGTGGCATGGCCAAGGATCGGCATGACCACGGCCAGGCCGGCAAAGAGCGGGACCGAGCCGATCACCAGAAGCACGGCGACCATCAGGCCCCACAGCGCCATTTGCAGCGGATTTGCCATGACCGCGCGGGCCGAAGTCTCGATTGCCGAAACGGCGCCGACATCGCGGTCGAGCAACAGCGGGAAGGCGATCACCGTGGTGGCCAGCACGACCACGGCGAAGACGAAGCCAGCGGCATTGCCGGCGAGGATCAACGTCCAACCCTTGCTGGTCGTCAGCACGTCGCGCAGGAAGGCGCCGACGGAAGCCGGCGGCTGGTCGCCGAACTGGCTGGTGTAGATCGACTGCGCCGTGAACAGCCACAGCAGGAACAGCGCGAACAGCATGATGCCGATGACCGCAATCGATGGCAGTGCCGAGGAGTGGCGGACATCGAGGGCATGCCGCCAGTTGGTGTTCATGCCGAGTTCGCGCCGGCGGCTGATCTCGTAAAGGCCGATGGCGGCGAATGGGCCGACCAATGCAAAGCCCGACATCAAGGGATAGACGAGCTGGATGGCATTGGAGCCCGACGACCATTGGGTGAGGATCAGGCCGACGATCGGGTAGATCAGGCACAGGAACACATAGTGGGACGGTTTTGCCCAGAAATCCTCGGCGCCGAGCCGCAACGCGTCCCAGAGATCCGACGTGGTGATGTGGCGCACCGTCGGTTGCACATGCATTCCACGCGCGTCCGCCATGACATGAAAGCTGGCCATAACCTTCCCTCCGTTAATCGGGGGCGGTCACCGCCGTGAGGCCGCCCGCAGCTGCCACTAGTAGATGTGGCAGCATAGCCGATTTGCCAGGGCTTGTCGCCAAATCGATGGTCTTGGATACGCCATCACAAGATTGTGCTCACCGTCACCCAAGCTAGTCCACTTGACGACCATCCTACCAGAAGGTAGGTAAGAGCCATGAGCAACCTGTCTACGACCTCCGACGACATCCTGGCTTGCGCGCGTTCGCTGATCGTCGCTGGCGGCTACAACGGTTTCAGTTATGCCGACATCGCCGACGTCGTCGGGATTCGCAAGGCGAGCATCCATCACCATTTCCCAAGCAAGGTCGACCTGGTCCGCACGCTGGTTGCGCGGTATCGGGAAGAAGCCGAAGCGGGGATGGCTAATCTCGAACTGCAGGTCTCCGACCCGCTCGAACAGCTTCGGCTCTATGTTGGGTACTGGGAAGCCTGTATCGCGGACGCCAGCGCTCCATTCTGCGTCTGCGCGCTGCTGGCAGGCCAACTCCCGGTCCTGCCCGAGGAAGTTGGCCTGGAGGTCCGCGCCCATTTCCGCTCCCTGTCAGCGTGGCTGACATCCGTGCTGGAGCGCGGGGCGCGGCATGGCCAGCTGCACCTGATGACCGCCCCTCGCGCAGAGGCCGAAGCGTTCATGGCGACGGTTCACGGCGCGATGCTTTCGGCGCGGGCCTATGGCGATCCGAAGATATTCGGCGCCGTGACGGGCCCGCTCCTGGAGCGGCTCGCTTCGCTCCAGATACGGTCCTAGGTCTCAAACACCACAACGCAAATTACTCCGGGACGCTCGTCGCGAATCCCTACCTATTAGTCGAAAGGACAATCCAATGACGGTTCACAGTGGCGATCTTCCCAGGGCCAGCGAGGAACAATGGCTCAAACTCTACTACTTCGCCCGGACGGCATTCTCGGCGGCCTGGGTGGCGGCTGCCTTCACGGTGGGACAGCATTCCTTGGCGGTCGCCGCGGTTCTACTCGTGGCTTATCCCGCATGGGATGCGCTGGCCAATTTTGTCGACGCACCGCGCAGCGGAGGATTGGGACGCAATCGCACGCAGGCCATCAACGTCCTGGCCAGCCTGGCGACAGCGCTCGCGGTGGTTCTCGCGCTGACGATGAACATGAATTGGGTGCTCGGCGTGTTCGGCGTATGGGCGATCCTGTCCGGCCTGCTTCAGCTCGGCACCGCCGTCCGCCGTTGGAAGCGTTTTGGCGCGCAGTGGGCGATGATCCTGAGCGGCGGGCAATCAGCGCTGGCGGGCAGCTTTTTCATCATCCAGGCGCGGATGCCGATGCCGCCCTCCATCACCAACGTGGCCGGCTATGCCGCGGTAGGCGCCTTCTACTTCCTGGTTTCGGCGGTGTGGCTGAGCGTGAGCCAATCGCGGCGGAAGGCTGGATAAGCCGCCGTCCCAGGCCGCCTCGTTGTCCTTAAGGACTGGCAGGAACCGATTGGCGCAAAGGGCGGCGGCGCAAAAATTTCGCCGCTTGCCCGTCAAAAGCCACGATCGCGACTATTCAGGCAGGAATGATCACTGCTGCTCGTTCCCATTCCGCCGTCGAACCGCGCCTAAGCAGGCGTGCCCTTCTGATCGGTCTCGCGGCCCTGGCCGGCCTTGCCGCCTGCGGCACCGTTTCGCTGCCGACCGGGCAAGGCGCCGGAGTCTCGTCCTCCGCGACCGGCACGCTGGCAAGCCTGCGCGCCACCGCGGGGCTCGGGCCGCTCGTCCCCGATGCTCAGTTGGAGCAGGCAGCGCTGCAGCAGGCAGGCTATATGGCGTCGCGTGAGCGCATGAGCCACACCACGGGCTGGGGCAAGGATTTTGCCTCGCGCATGAAGGACAACGGAGTACGGGGGGCCGCGGCCGAGAACATCGCCGAAGGCCGCTTCGACCAGCAAAAACTGTTCGACATCTGGATGCATTCGCAGGGCCACCGGCGCAACATACTCGATCCGGATTTCAGCCGCTTCGGGCTCGCCTACGTCCGCGACGGGCGTGACCCTAACCTGCGCTATTGGGCGCTGGTGCTGGGCAGGTAGAGCTTCCCGGCTATCCTACTTTCCTTACGTCGTTAGCGCGCCCCATGCCGGAACGACATCACTGGCTTCCAGGATGGCGCGGTAGAGGCTGTCAACTTCCTCATCGATCTCTATCCCGCTTAATCCCGACTGCGTTAGGTTCCAGCAGCCGCTTCCTCATCTTGCACACCCATAACGCCTGCCGTGTGGCAGCTTGCCACCGCCACACGGACGGCTCGGCGACAAAGTCGCCACCGTTGCGAATGCGTCGCAGACCTTAAGCTGGGATCAAGAGTGCAATTCGATGGATGCCAACCACGTTGCTGATGTTAGTGGCTTTATCCGACTTTCCCTTGCCGCAGCTGTAGAGGCCGCCGTCTTTGACGGTATAGGCCGGAATACCTTTCTTCTCGATTTTGAACTCACCGGCAATGATGTGGCAGATCATGTCCATGTCCATCATAGGCTGGTCGTCCGGATCGGAAGCTCCGGGTTGATAGATCACATCGATTATCTTGATGCTCTTGTAAGCACTGATCTGTGACTCCTGCTCCCCGACTTCCACCATCCGTCGTCCGTGTCCCATGTCCATACCATCAGTGGCGCTATAGCTGGGAGCTGCCGCCTCCGCCGGCGCTGCTAATGAAAATACGGGGGTCGCGGCGGTCGCAGCGAGACCAAATTTAAGGGCTGATCTGCGATTAAGGTGTTCCATGTACGGTCCTCCCTTTGAGCAGTCGTGCGATAATTCGCGCGGGAGACTCGGCGCTCAAGTTCGAAAACTGTCAACTGTTGTCTCCGAAGCTGAGCAACCGTCAGCTCAGGCTGACTGGACTGCCGGCTCGGCGGCGAGCCAAATGTCGATCGTTAACAACATATGGAACATGGGATCTACCGCATCGCTGCGAAGAACGGCCTCAAGTCCGTGGCCCTTTGTACCGAGAGCCCTCTATCCACAGTGCGAGCGCGATTGTTGCCGAACGGCCCTTAACTTCAAAATTGCGGCCTCGATAGCTTCCTGCCGCAGTCCATACCGTTTTTGAGCGTTGTTTGATTAAGATGCCGCGACTGTTCGCCCACTCGAAAATCTTTGCGCCAATTTGTTGCATAGACCCGAGATTCGATAGCCTTTGTCACAACGGTCGACAGATTGCAGTTGCGGACGGAGGTGAAACGGCCCTCGTCAAGCATCAGGAATACCGAAACGCAAATCCCGCCGCCCCATTCACGGCAGCGGCGGGCGTCCCCGGGATTCTGGGACTACACGGGCCGTTGGGACCCATGCTGGACTGGGAGAAGCAAATGTCGTGCCGAGATTGCCTATGGCGAGACAGTGAAAGCCCGCGTCCGATACTTCAAGGTCGCTCTAGCGCACCAGACGGGGGCGCAGGAAGCGCATTGTTCCGGGCCAGAAGATCAAGCACTCTGATGACATCCTTGGCGGCTTCCGATTTGCAGGAATAGTACCGCCACCGGCCTTCGGCCCGACTTTCAACTATCCCCATTTCAACAAGCATGCCCAGGTGCTGCGACAGGGAGTGCTGGGTCCCGCCCACGCGCGAGAGCAGGTCCGTCACCGTTCTCTCGCCGTCCATCAGATGAATGCAGGTCAAGAGGCGCTTCTCGTGCGCCAAGGCGGCCAGAAACTTCGCCACCACAACCGCCTGTTTCTGGAAGCTAAGGGGCTTGGCTGGCCGACGCCGCAGGGCAGGGTCGGCTTGGATTTCCGCAAGTCGCTGTCTGACGTATGAAACCATGCTCGTGCCGCCGGTCAACAGTGACCCCGAATCGCTGAGATGCCTCTAATAAAGCAAATGATCAGAAAGCTCGCCAGCCGTGAAACCAGCGAGCTCCTGTCAGGGCAGGCTTGGAGTTGGGGGCATATCTGCCCTAACAGGAGCAAATTGCTGCTGAAGCTTTGTGCAGTCAATTCGTCCGAATGGGTACGGTCGGCTTCGGCCACAGCGCGGCCCGCACCACTTGGGGCGATGCGGCCCCGGCCGAGGCTTGGCTGCCCTGTGTCATCGCGACCCCTCAGGTTTCGACATCAAGGCTCGCTAGTCCATATGCGCGGCAGGCGCGCCGCCGGCGGCCGGACTGGCCTTCGGCTTGCGCAGCAGGACGACGAACGGGATGGCCAGCAGCGTCATCATCATCAGTATTTTGAAGTCGTTGACGTAGGAGATCATCATGGCTTGGATGTTGACCATGCGATCGACCTCCGACAGCGCCATCGGATCGCCGCCCGCGGCCGCCGGCGAAACCGCCCAGAGATTGGGGTTGAACGGGTTGATGAAGGCCGAAAGCTCGGTGTGATTGACCTGCGTGTTGCGCACCATCAAGACCGTCACCACCGACACGCCGATGGACGAACCGAGGTTGCGCACCAGGCTGAACAAAGCGGTGGCATCGGTGCGGAAGCGCACGTCGAGCGTGGCGAAGGCTACCGTCGACAACGGCACGAACACCATTCCCATGCCCAGGCCCTGGATGACGCCGGAGCTGAGGATCAGCCAGTTGTCCATCTGGGGCGTGAAGGAGGACATGGTGTAGAGCGACTGCGCGGTCAACAGAAAGCCGATGACGACCAGGATCCTGGCGTCGATCCTGTTCATCAGCCGCCCTACGACGAGCATCGAAATCATCGTGCCGACACCGCGCGGCCCCAGGACGATGCCGATGGTGACGGTCGGATAGCCGAAGATGGTCGACAGCATCGGCGGCAGCAACGACATCGAGGCGAGAATCAGCACGCCCATCACGAAGATGAAGGCTAGCCCGGTCACGAAATTGCGGTCGAGGAAGATCTTGGGATCGATGAAAGGACGTTCCGCCGTCACCGTGTGAATGATGAACACCCAGAAGCCGGTGATCGAAAGAGCAAGCTCGATCCAGATTTCGACCGACGAAAACCAGTCGACCTCGCCGCCGCGATCGAGCAGCAGCTGCAGCGCACCGACGCCCAGCGACAACATGGCGAAGCCGAAGAAATCGAAGCTTCGCACCCGCCGGGCAACTGCCGGCAGATAGGCCGCCATGCCGAGGAAGGCGATGATACCGACCGGCAAATTGATGAAGAACACCCAGCGCCAGTTGAAATTCTCGGTCAGCCAGCCGCCCAGCGTCGGGCCCAGGATCGGCCCCAGCATGATGCCGGCGCCCCAGATGGCCATTGCCTGGCCATGGCGTTCCCTGGGGTTGATGTCGAGCAGGAAGGTCTGCGACAGCGGCACGATGGCCGCGCCGAACACGCCCTGCATCAGACGGAAGAACACTATGCTCTCCAGGCTCCAGGCGATACCGCACAGCATCGAGAACACGGTGAAGCCGACAACCGCCCCCAGGAACAGTTCCTTGCGGCCGAAGCGGTCGGCGAGCCAGCCGGTCACCGGCGTCATGATGGCGGCGGCAACGATGTAGGAGGTCAGCACCCAGTTAATATTGTCGGGCGAGGCGCCGAGATCGCCGGTCATGGTCGGCAGCGCGACGTTGGCGATCGTGGTGTCGAGCGCCTGCATGATCGTCGCCAGCATCAGCGCGACCGTGATCAGGCCGCGATGCGGCACTTCCTTGAAAGGTTCGGGCGTGCTCATGGCGTTGAACTTCCAGCCGGTAACAAAAACGTGTACAACGGGTTTCCGGGCGGCAATGCCTTCCGTTGAGAGACCCTCATCGCGGTGGGACGCGATTTGTCGATGTGGGGGTTACATCGACCGAAGTCTCTGATGAGCGGATGTCTGCCGCCCGGAAACATGAGGACCGACGGGTCCGTGTCGAAGGTTTCAAAATTCGGGCAAGCCGCGACGCGGTTCGGCCAAACGCTGATCCTTCCCACCACTCCCATCAGACCAATCCTGCTGTTCGCTTCCACCCGCCTCTGGTCCCGGCGGGCTTCGCTTTCTACTGCGCGGTCTCGCCGGCCGTGGCGTGACCGAAGATCGACGGCCAGCCACGCGCCACACCGGTGTCGACGGTGACGGCGGCGCTCATGCCGGTGCGCAGCGCCATCTTGGCGTCGGGGTCCGTCAGTTCCAGGCGCACCGGAATGCGCTGCGTGACCTTGACCCAGTTGCCGGTGGCATTCTGCGCCGGGAGCAGCGAAAACTCTGCCCCGGTGCCGGCGCCGATCGCCTTGACCGTCGCCTCGAAGGTGCGGCCGGGATAGGTGTCGACCACGATCTCGGCCTTCTGGCCGGGCTTCATGTGGGTCAGCTGCGTTTCCTTGAAATTGGCGTCGATCCAGGTGTCGCCGGTCTCTACCAGCGCAAACAAGGGCGTGCCGGAACCGACATACTGGCCGACCTTGAACGAGGAGGCTTGGCTGATGACGCCGTCAGCGGGCGCCCTGACCGTGGTCTGCGCCAGATCGTAGGCGGCCTTGTCGCGCGCGGCGAGCGCCGCCATCACGGTCGGATGCTTGTCGGTCTCGATGTCGGGATTGCCGGCAAGCGCCGCCTTGGCGCTGATGATGCCCTGCTCGGCAACCGCCAGCTGCTGCCTGGCCTTGTCGAGATCGTTCTTGGCCTGGTCGAGCGACGATTTGGCGTTGATGCCCTTTTGGGCAAGGTCGGCGGCGCGGTCGTATTGCGACTGGGCGAAGGCGACCTCGCTGGCATCCGACTTTTGCTGCGCCGTCGCCTGGCTGTAGGCCGCGCGCAACTGCTCGATACCGACGCGTGCGACCGCGACCGCCGCGTCGGCCTGGGCCAATGCGATGCGGTAAGGCTCGGGATCGATGGCAAACAGCACATCGCCCTGCTTGACCAGCTGGTTGTCGGATATGGCGACCTTAACGATGCGGCCAGCCGTATCCGAGGCGATCGACACCTTGGCCTGCTGCAGGTTGGCGTTCTCCGTCTCCTGGTAGCGCCCGCCGGTGACCCAGACATAGCCGCCGCCGATGGCCAGCGCCGCCGGCAAGGCAAACATCAAGAGCGAGCGGCCGATGCGGCGCTTCTTCTTTGGCGCCGGGACCGGCTCCGGCACCACTGGGGCCGCCGCGACGGGCGTGGCGGCCGGCTTGGCCGGCGCTTCCATCTCCGCCTTGGGAGTGCTTTCGTTCTCGTCTATCTTCGCTACGGCATTCATGCTGCTGCGCCTTCTGTATTCTTGATCTTTTCGTCGGACGGCGAATCGCCGTCGCCGAGATTCCGTGCCATCGCGTCGAGCGCCCTGATCAGGACGCGACGATCCTCCGGCGAAACGCCGACGAGCGATTCTTCATAGACTTCGCCAGCCAGGCTCTTGACCTCCGCATAGGCGGCACTCGCCTTGGCGGTCGGGAAAATCATGCGCACACGGCGATCGGCGGCGTCGGCGCGGCGTTCGATCCAGCCGCCCTCCTCCATCCGGTCGACAAGGCGCGAGACGCTGATCGGTTCGATCTCGAGCAGTTCGGCGAGCCGCGCCTGCGTGATGCCTGCTTCCTTGGCGACGCGCACCATCAGCCGCCATTGCGCCGAGGACAGGCCAAGGCCGCTGGCGCGCGTCTCGAAACGCTTGCGCATCAAGCGCTGCACGTCGTGGATCAAAAATCCCAATCTGTCCAAGCCATCTGAAACCATGAGCGGTATATATGATAAGCGTGCTCACTATTCAAGCCGCTATATCGCGGTTGAAAGCCGGCACATGCGCATGGCGGCCGCGCAATGTCATCGTGGTTAGCGACTGGTGACACTCGCGGCCCGAGCTAGCGACTGCCGATCTCCGGGCAGCGTCCAATCCGCCATATCAGACGCCAGCACCCGTTTGGGCGCTGCAGCCGCTGGTCGCGTACGACATATTCATGTACAGCCGCAGTCAGGATCGGGGGATCGACGCAATGCCGACGCTTTACGCGCTCAAGCCGGCTTTCCAGGGGAGACTGCGGCCGCTGGTCAACCGGCTGGCGGCCATCGGTGTCACCGCCAACAGCGTAACCATCCTGGCTGCCCTGATGTCGATCGCGGCCGGAGCGGTCATCGCGACCCTGCCTGAATGGCGCTGGCCACTGCTGCTCATTCCCGTGGTGCTGTTCGTGCGCATGGCGCTCAATGCGGTGGACGGCATGCTGGCGCGCGAACATGGCCAGGCTTCGACGCTCGGCATGTATCTGAACGAGATCTGCGACGTCGTTTCAGACCTGGCGCTGATCCTGCCTTTTGCAGCCTTTGCGCTGTTCAATACATGGGGTGTCATCGCCTTTGCCATCACTGCGGTGCTGACCGAGTTCGCAGGTGTGCTCGGCATCGCGGCCGGCATCGGGCGCAATTATGCCGGGCCGTTCGGCAAGAGCGACAGGGCGCTGGCGCTGGGCGTGGTGGCCGTTCTGTGCGCCGCCGATCTGTGGTCTCCATCCATCGCGCCGCTTGTGTTTCCGGCCATGGCAACGCTTTCGCTGCTGACCGCCATAAACCGGATACGCGCCGGCCTTATTGGCAGCGCCAGCTGAGCACCGGTGCTCGCCATGCCGCCAGAGGGGAAGACCATGATGCACGGATCGATCGCAGCGGCTGCCGAAAGCCTTGGCCGGCAAGCACAAGAGCGTGTCTTCCTTAGCCACGACGGGACCGAAATCTTCTACCGGTTCTGGCCGGCGGTTTGCGCGGATGCCAAGGGCGCGGTGGTGCTCTTCCATCGCGGTCATGAACATGGCGGCCGCATGGCCCATCTCGTCGACGAATTGCAGATGCCGGATCACGCCTTCTATGCCTGGGATGCCCGCGGCAACGGCCGTTCGTCCGGCGAACGCGGCTATGCTCCGTCCTTCGCGGCGCTGGTGCGCGACATAGACTGCTTCATGCGCGAGATCGCCGCCAGGGATGGCTTCGCGACGCAGGATATCGCGCTGATTGCGCAGTCCTTCGGCGCTGTGCTTGCCGCCGCCTGGGTGCACGACTATGCGCCGAAACTGCGCGCCCTGGTGCTGGCCTCGCCGGCCTTTTCGGTCAAGCTCTACGTGCCCTTCGCCAAGGAAGGCATCGCGCTCTGGCAAAGGCTCAAGGGCCGTTTCTTCGTCAACTCCTACGTCAAGGCGAAATTCCTGACCCATGATCCCGTGCGCATCGCCTCTTTCGAGAGCGATCCGCTGATCACGCGGCCGATCGCCTCCAACATCCTGGTCGAACTCTACCAGCACGCCGCCCGTATCGTCGCAGACGCCCGCGCCATCACCGTGCCGACGCAGCTTCTGCTTTCGGGAAGCGACTGGGTGGTACGCCATGGCCCCCAGCACGAATTCTTCGTCAATCTCGGCAGCAGGACCAAGGAACGACATGTGTTGCCGGGTTTCTTCCACGACACGCTGGGCGAGCGCGACCGGGCGCAGGCCCTCGACCTGATCCGGCCGTTCCTGGCCAAGCAGTTCACGGCGCCGGACGCGGTGACCGACCTGAAGCAGGCCGATATTGCCGGCTACACGCGCGACGAAGCCGACCGGCTTGCCTCGCCGCTCGATTTGCTGTCGCCAAAAGGCCTCTATTGGTCGTTCAGCCGCGCCTCCATCCGCATGGGCGCCTGGGTCTCGTCGGGCATGAAGGCCGGTGTTACCACCGGCTTCGATTCCGGCTCGACGCTGGACTATGTCTATGAGAACGACGCGCGCGGGCTGACGCCGCTTGGCCGCTTCGTCGACCGCATCTTCCTGGAGGCCATCGGCTGGCGCGGCATCCGCCAGCGCAAGCTGCATCTGGAAGAACTGATCGGCTCTTGCCTGGCGACGCTGAAGGCCGCCGGCCGGCCGGCCCACATTCTCGATATCGCCGCCGGCCACGGCCGCTATGTTCTCGATGCGATCGTGAAGAGCCCCGACCAGCCGGCAAGCGTTCGCCTGCAGGATTATTCCGACCTCAATGTCGAGCTCGGCCGCAAGCTTATTGCCGAGCGGCACTTCCCGGCCAGCATCTCGTTCAAGCGCGCCGACGCTTTCGATGCGGACATGCTCGCCGCGACCGATCCGGCGCCGGACCTCGCCATCGTTTCAGGCCTCTACGAACTGTTCTGCGACAATGCGATGATCGCCCGCTCGCTCGGTGGACTGGCCAGCGCCATGCAGCCGGGCAGCCTGCTCCTCTACACCAACCAGCCCTGGCATCCGCAGCTTGAGATGATCGCCCGCAGCCTGACCTCGCATCGCGGTGGCCAGGCCTGGGTCATGCGCCGGCGCACGCAAGGCGAAATGGACCAGCTCGTCGAGGCGTCCGGGTTCGAGAAGCTCGACCAGCGCATCGACCAATGGGGCATCTTCACCGTCTCGGTCGCGCGGCGCCTGTAGGACCCGCCGCGGCATGCCCACTGACCCTGAAGCTTCGCAATCCGCACCTGCCGCAGCCGCTGAACCCTATAGCCGGGTGGTGGTCAGGGCCGCGTTGTGGCTGGCGTTCCTGGCGCCGTTCTTCTACCTGACCTATGGCTTCGCCAACTCGCTGGCGTCGCGGCGCGACGATGTCGGCAGCATCGTGTTCTCCTGGGAACACAACATCCCGTTCGTCGCCTGGACCATAGTGCCCTACTGGTCGATCAACCTGTTCTATGGCCTGTCGCTGCTGCTCAACGATAGCAGGCAAGGGGTCGACCGCCTGGCTGGCCGCTTACTCACCGCGCAAATCGTGGCCGTCGCCTGCTTCATCCTGTTCCCGCTGTCGGCGACATTCGTGCGGCCGCAAACGACCGGCCTGCCGGGCTTCATGTTTGCCGTGCTTGGCGGTTTCGACAAACCGTTCAACCAGGCGCCCTCGTTGCACATCGCCCTGCTGGTGATCATCTGGGACCATTGGCGCCACCGGCTCGGCGGCCTTCTCCTGCCGTTCTGGCATGGCTGGTGCTTCCTGATCGGCGCCTCGGTGCTGACGACATGGCAGCATCATTTCATCGACATCCCGACCGGCGCGCTGCTCGGATTTTTCGCGCTCTGGCTGTTTCCGCGCAGCGGCGAATTGCCGATTTCAGACTTCCGGTTGACCCGCGATGCGAAAGCCCGCCGGCTGGCGCGGTTCTATGCGCTGGGCGCCGTCCTTGCGCTGGCGGGCGCCGTGTTCGGTGCGTCCGTTTCAGCCGTCGCGCTCTTCCTGCTTTGGCCGACTTTGGCACTGGTCATCGTCGCCCTCGCCTATGCCGGGGCCGGCTCAAAAGTGTTCCAGAAATCCGCCGATGGCGGCGTCGCCCTCGCAAGCCGCATCCTGCTCCTGCCCTACCGCCTTGGCGCCAGGACAAACATATGGGCCTGGACACGGGATCTTGCTGCGCAGGCGGAGGTCGCCGACGGCGTCTTTCTCGGACGCTTTCCCACCGCAAGCGAGGCCAACGGCCTCGGCACGGTCATCGACCTCGCCGCCGAACTGGAAAGGCCGGCGGGAGCGATTTGCCGCTGGATCAGCTTTCCGATGGTCGACCTGTTGCAGCCGCACGCAATGATGCAGCAACAAGCAGCCGGCGCGCTGGAGAAAGCGCGCCGCAACGGTACGGTGCTTGTCTGCTGTGCGCTCGGCTTCCAGCGCAGCGCCGGCGTTGTCGCCGAATGGCTGGTCGCGACAGGCAGGGCCAAGACGCCGGCCCTGGCTCGCGAGATGCTGACGGCCGCCGGCCGGCCGGTTCATCTTGCCGAGGCCGTGCAGCGGGCGGCATCATGACCGGCAGTGCCTATCGGGAAAGCACCGACCGCCTCGCCGGCATGCTGATGCGGCAGGCCGCGTGGCCGGCCGCACTCGTGGTGGCCGCAAACGTGCTGGCGCCCCTGGCCGCTTCAGCGCGCGGCGCCTTCGAGACCTGGCCTGCAGCCGTCGCGCTGTCGCTCGCCGCCGCGAGCGCGGTTGCCGTGCTGGCGCTGTCGGCGCTGCTGGCATTCGACGCGCTGCTGTTCCGGCTGATGGCCAGCCATGACGATGAGACTTCCGGCGGCGCTGCTGTGGACGACATCCTTGCAGGCATGCGCCTGAAGCGGCTGCCGCCCTCTACACGTTCGCTCGACGAGCGCATGGCCGGTACGCGCCGGTTGCTGACCAGGCAGCGCGCAGCCCTTGGCCTGTTCGTGGCGATGCTTTTGGCGGCGGGATTCTGGGCGCCGCGATGAGCAGGCTTGCGCTGAAGACTTTTACCCTGCTGCAGACGGTAACCTCCGTCGGCCTCTCGGCGCTGGCCTGGGCGGTGACCGGGGTGCGCCCGATCTGGAACGGCAGCCTGCCGTCGGACCGGCAGCGCATCTATTTCGCCAATCACACCAGCCATGGCGACTTCATCCTCTTGTCCGCGTGCCTGAGCGAAAAGGAGCGCGCGATCACCCATGCCGTGGCGGCGGGCGAGTATTGGGGAAAATCGCGGCTGCGCCGCTTCATCGCCGAAGACATGCTGTCGTCCGTGCTCATCAACCGGCAATGGACGAAGCCCGAGGAAAACCCGATCGAGATCATGCTGTCGGTCCTCGACCAGGGCCACTCGCTGATCCTGTTTCCCGAAGGCACCCGCAACATGACCGAGGAGCCGCTGCTGGCCTTCCGCTCCGGGCTCTACAATTTGTCGATGGCGCGGCCTGCCGTCGAGCTGATCCCGTGCTGGATCGAGAACATGTCGCGCGTGCTGCCCAAGGGCCAGTTCCTGCCGGTTCCGCTTCTGTGCCGCGTCGTCTTCGGCGCGCCGGTGACGGTGGCTCCGGGCGAAGAGCGCCGTGCCTTTCTCGACCGAGCCCACGCCACGCTCCTGGCGCTCAACCCGCGCCCCGAGCGAGACAAATGATGCGCCACGACATCTCGATTTTGATCATCGGCCTGCTGGTGGTGCTGACGACCGCCAGCATCGTCGCCGCCATGCTGTCGGCGCGAGCGCCGAAGCCGCTCAGTTCGACGCTGATCAATCTGACCCAACGCATCAACGCGTGGTGGGTGATGGTGGCGCTGATGACGGTCGCCTTCTTCTTCGGCCGCTACGGCATGACCATCCTGTTCGCGCTGATTTCCTTCGCGTCGCTGCGCGAATTCGTCACGCTGACGCACACAAGCCGCAGCGACCATTGGGTGCTGCTTGGCATGTTCGGCATCATCATACCGGTTCAATACTGGCTGGTGTGGACCGCCTGGTACGGGCTCTTCGTCATTTTCATTCCGGTTTATTGCTTCCTGCTGATGCCGGCCATTACCGCGCTGCACGGCGACACCGAACGCTTTCTCGAGCGGATCGCCGCGCAGCAATGGGCTGTCATGATCTCGGTCTATTGCGTCAGCCATGTTCCAGCGTTGCTGACACTCGATGTGCCCGGCTTCGAAGGCCGCAATCTGCTGCTGATCGCCTTTCTCATCATCGTCGTGCAAGGCAGCGACGTGCTGCAATACATCTTCGGCAAGCTGTTCGGAAAACACCGTTTCTCGCCGACCGTCTCGCCGTCGAAAACCTGGGAAGGCCTGATCGGCGGAGTGGTGTCGGCGAGCCTGCTCGGCGCGCTCTTGTCCTTCGTGACGCCGTTCTCGCCGCTGCAGGCGGCGTGTGTGGCCTTCGTCGCCTGTTCAATGGGGTTTCTGGGCGGGCTGGTCGCCTCGGCCATCAAGCGCGACCAGGGCGTCAAGGACTGGGGCCATCTCATCGAAGGCCATGGCGGCATGATGGACCGCACCGACAGCCTGATCTTCGCGGCCCCGATCTTCTTTCACATCGTGCGCTATTTATGGACACTCTGAGCCGACAAACGCCGGCCCTCAGAACTGGTTCCGGACCTCCACCCAAAGCGCATACCGGCTGACCGCCGGCTAACTGCCGACCAGCGGCACGGTAACGGTTGTCGCGTAGTTGATGGGAAAGGCGCTGAAGTATGGGAAATCGATTACGAAGGCATAGGTGGCGGTCAGATGCGCCATGCGAAAGCCGCCGCTCGCCGGGTCGATGAGGATCGTGACGTTCACATCCTTCAGGCCCAGGGCCTGTAGCTTCTGCGTCGCGATCGATTGGATGTCGGCCTGCGTCAAATTGTTCTGAAGTTGCAGCGAGCGTGACGATGTCTCGAGCGTATACCGAACGCTAGAGACGGAGTTCATCGACCAACCGAAGGCGAAGATGCCGAACAGCAACATGATGAGAAAAGGCGCGATGAGCGCGAATTCCAACCCAGCCCCGCCCGACCGATCCCGGCTGAATGCGTTTGCCTCAGCGCCTTGTTTTGAAGCGGCTCCAAACGGAAAACCGCCACGCACTCCCTGTATTGCCCTAGCGGACACGGATCACCTCGAGGTGGCCAATGGTGCTGGAAGCGGAAAAGACGCCGAAGGTGACGGGCGGCACCCAGGTCGCGGATGCCTGGATCTGAACATAGATCGACGGCACCTTCGGCCCGCTGCACAAGGCGGAGGCGTCGACCACGGTGGTTCCGCACATGTAAATCCGGCTTAGCGTGACCTGGCCGTCCGGCGGCCTATGCTCCCAGCTCGCAATGGCAACCGCTTGGGTCACGGTATCGCTGGCCGATCCTTCCATGATCAAGTTGGCGGCCGTCTTCACGCCGGCGCGCATCGACAGCGAGCTGGTCATATAGGACCAGCCGTCCAGGATTCCTAGCAGTGCTACGCACAGCAAGGGGAGCACCAACGCGAACTCGACCGCGGCAACACCCGTATCGTCACTCAGGATCGGCACTGGTGGTCGTTCCATGGACGGGCTACTCGACCAGCGCCACGGAGGGCGCGGCTGGAATGTTGTCTATTCCCAGGCTCTTGCAATCCTGGTTGATGGTTGAGTTGCCGGACCACTGGATCATATCCGCAACAACCCGGGTGCAACCGTTCTTGCCCGAGAAATTGCCGAGATAGTTGACCTGTTGCTTGGGGAAATATAGCGCGCCCGTCAGCAGCGACGACGCCGTGCCGTTGAAGGTGCTCTGTCCACCGGTACCCGTCCTGTCACCATACATCAGCACGCCCGAATAGGTGCCGGATGTCGGTGCGCTTAACGTGACGGTGGCGTTGCCGTTCATCGACACACGCGATGCACCGGCAACGTAAATGGTAACGCCATCGCCGGAGATATTGGCGTTCGCATTCACTTTGAAATCGCCGCCCTGGATGACATAGACGCCGGGCTGAAGCGTGACATTGCCGCTAAGACTGAGTCCATTACAGTACGTACCCGGCCCTAATGTCGGTTTGTTGGCGTTCTGGCAGGGGTTCGAGGCCGCCGGTGCCGGCAAGCCGGCATATGGGTCGGCGGCGGGCAGCGCCTGGGTGATCGGCGCGGCGCAGACCGTGGTGACGGGGTTGCTGAGAGAAACACCGCCCGCCGTTATCAGGCAATCCGCCTGGAGGCCGGCCGAGCCCTGAAGCTTGATGGCGTCGGAAGCGATCGAATTCGACATAACCGAGCAGCCGGTGACCTTCACGGTCGTATTGCCTGAAAACAGCACCGCCTGCGGAGCAGACGGATCGAGCGCGAGCATGCAGGCGCTCGAGGCATCGGTGATGAGCGCCACGGCCCTCGCGTGCTCCGGAACCTTGTCTTGCGTGAAAATCGACGTGAAAATGCGGTCGAGGTTCTGCCCGACGATGACCTCGACCGCCTTCTTGGCCGTGTTCGGCCCAGACACGGGCGGCGTATTGACGACGATCGTGCCCGAGCCGAGCCCATTCGTCGCGGCCGACTGGGTCGCCGCCGCGATGATTGTCGGCTTGTCGGAACCCGAAATTTGCTCCAGCGCGCCGGCATAGGCCGCGGCATCCGCCGTGGCCTGCAATCTTAGGCTGTTATAATACCAGTAGGAGGTTTCCACCCCAAAACCCGCCGCACCGACGACGATCGGCAGGGTAAGCGCGAAGATGGTGGCGACGTTTGCACTCTTGCTCCGGCATAGAGCGGTCGCCATGCGCCGAATTCGGGTGAAGCAATCGCAGGCCATAACGTAAATTAGAAAGCACGCATATGTAAAGGAATGGCTAAAAAGTTCCGTTCATTTTTTGTCGCGGCTTCGATTTGATTCAAGCCGGCCTTGATTGATCGGTGCACGTAAATTTCTCGCGAACAATAAATCCTCGGCGCGGGCGCCGCGGATGGTTTACCGGCTGTTAACGGCACGAGCGCCCCTCTGTATAGTTTGATAAGCTAATTTAGATATTACAAATATAAATTTATCTGCCTCCGTTATATAGTTGCAGTCGCACAACATCCTTAGCGTTTTGGTAGTCCTCTGGACTATAGATGGATTGCCGGGCGGTAGCATTCATGCTGCGTTCGGTGCATCAGGAATCAGGGGACGAAGGCATGGCGGAACGGATTCACGTGCGCGGCGGGGTTTTGGCCGTAGCGCGCGGGCGGTTTTGGGCGGGGGCTTCCCTGGCAGCGCTGGTCGCCGCCGGGATGGCGCCGCGCCAGGCGATGGCGGGCAACTACGTCGCCAACAGCGATGCCTCGCTTCGCGCCGCGATTACAGCCGCGAACGCCGATCCTGATCCCAACGCGACGATCACGCTGACGGCCAGCTTCGCGGTGTCGCCCACGGCCATGCCGATGCCCACCAAGGCACTAACGATCGACACGCAGAGCTTCGTTCTGTCCGGGATTGCCGCGCCTCCTACGTCGGGCAGTGTTACCTTTTCCGGCGCCTTCCCCGGAGCCGGCTCCCTGACCATCACCGGCACTCTTGTGGGCGGCGGCTCATCAGGCTCAATCGTACCTGGAACTGGCCTTTTCGTGAACAGCCAGGCCGGAAGCAGCGGCCAAGTCGTGAACAATGGTTCGGTCACGGGCGGAACGGCAAGTGTCAGCGGACAGTCAGGCGGCATAGGCGTCGCAGTGGGCAGCGGTGCGGACCTGGTCAACAACGGCGCGATCAGTGGTGGTACCAGTCTGGCGTACACAGGCAGCGGGCTCAACGCAGCAGCTGGCGTATCGCTCAACAATGGCGGGACGTTCATCAACAACAGCACCGTGCAAGGTGGCAACAGCCAGGGCGCCGGCGCCGGCATGGGCGTTTATCTGAACGGCTTTGCCGGTGCTGCCACCGTGGTCAACAACGGCACGATTACCGGCGGCTCGGACCTGACCGGCGTCAATGTGGGCAACGTCGCCATCCGGGGCCGCGGAAGCCAGTTGCAATACATCGCCAATACGGGGCAGTTGGCAGGCGGCAACGGCGCGGCGGCGATCGACAGCAACGGCACAACGAACCTGGCCGTCGTCAACAGCGGTCTCATCAAGGCCGGAATCGGCCAGACCGACGCAATCCAGTTCGGCGCGACGGCGACGAGCAGGGCCACACTGGAGCTATGGGCCGCGTCGGTCATCCAGGGGAATGTCGTCGGCAGCGCGCTCGGCGCCAACGATATCTTGCGCCTTGGCGGCACGGCTGATGGTAGTTTCGATGTCTCGGCCATCGGCGCAGCGGCGCAATACCGGAATTTCGACACCTTCCAGAAGACGGGCGCCAGCACCTGGACGCTGACGGGAACCGGCACGGCCACCACCAACTGGGATATCCAGCAAGGCACGCTGCAACTGGGCAATGGCGGCACCAGCGGCTCGATCATCGGCGACGTCACCAACGCCGGCACGCTTGCCTTCGACCGAAGCGACGCGTTGACATTTGACGGTATCATCAGCGGCACGGGCTCGGTCAGCCAGATCGGCAGCGGAACGACGATCCTCACTGGCGTCAACACCTATAGCGGCGGCACGATGATCAACGCCGGCACGCTTCAAGTGGCCGGCGACAGCAATCTTGGCGCCGCCTCCGGCAATCTCAGCTTCGGCGGCGGCACGTTGCGCACGACCGCCAGCTTTTCCACTGCCCGTGTTATCCAGCTCAATGGCGATGGCGGATTCGATACAGCCGCGGGCACGCAGCTCGATGTCACTGGCAAAGTGACCGGTGTCGGCACGCTGATCAAGAATGGCACCGGCACGCTCAATCTCACCAGTTTTTCCAACAATTACACGGGCGGCAACATCGTCAATGCCGGTACGCTCGCCGGCAACACCGTGGCCATCCGTGGCGACATCCTGAACAACGGCGCGGTCTCGTTTCTCGACCTCGGGCCCAACAGCTTCGGCGGAAACATCTCCGGCTCGGGCAGCCTCGATATCGAAGGCGTGGGCACGCTGAAGCTTACCGGCGTCAACACGCACAGCGGCGGCACCAAAGTCGGGGTGGGCAAAAGCATTTCGGTCGCGTCGGACCAGAATCTGGGCGCCGCGACAGGCCTGTTGACACTCGACGGCGGAGAACTCGGCACCACGGCAACCTTTGCCATGAGCCGCGATATCAGCCTCGCGTCCGCCTCTGGTTTCTTCCGCACGGCGACGGGCACGACACTGACCGCGAACGGCGAACTGAGCGGCGTGGGCGGCGTCTACAAGGAGGGCGCCGGCACCGTGGTGCTCAACGGCGACAGCACCTATTCCGGCCGCACCACCGTCGACGCCGGCAAGCTCGTCGTCGAGGGTTCGCTCGGCAACACCGAAACGACGGTCAACAGCGGCGGAACGCTGGGCGGCTCCGGCTCGATCGGCGGCGCGGTGATCGTCGCCGACGGCGGCGTCCTGGCGCCAGGGTCCAGCCCGGGCACGCTTACGGTCGGGTCGCTCAGCCTGAGCTCCGGCTCGATCCTCGACTACGAGCTTGGCCAGGCCGGCATTGTCGGCGGCGGTGTCAACGACCTGATCGAGGTGACCGGCGCGCTGACGCTGGACGGCAGCCTCAACATCACCGATGTCGGTGGCTTCGGGCCCGGCGTCTACCGGCTGATCAATTATGGCGGCGCGCTCACCGACCACGGTCTCGAACTCGGCAATTTGCCGGTCGGCGTCACGGCCGCCGACCTGACGGTGCAGACCTCGGTCGACAAGCAGGTCAATCTGATCAGCAGCGTCGGCACCGATTTGTGGTTTTGGGACGGCGACGCAGCCGGCAATGCCAACAACGATCTGGTCGATGGCGGCAACGGCACCTGGACGGCGACGAGCCCAAATTGGACGACCAGCACCGGCCTGGTGAACGGAGCCATGAAACCGCAACCCGGCTTTGCCGTCTTCCAGACGCTCGGCGGCACCGTCGTCGCCGACGACAGTGCCGGCGCGCTGGAGGTCACCGGAATGCAGTTCGCCGCCGATGGCTACCGCATCGAGGGCGATCCGGTCACACTGGCCGGCGCCGGCGGCGAGAGCATCATCCGGGTCGGCGACGGCACGGTGGCCGGCGCGGGCTATACAGCCACCATCGCCTCGGTGCTGACCGGGGCCAGCAGCCTGACCAAGACCGATGCGGGCACGCTGGTGCTGTCGGGCGCCAACACCTACACCGGCGGCACGACGGTGTTGGGCGGCGTGCTTTCGGTTGCGGCCGACAACAATCTGGGCGCCGCCGCTGGCGCCCTCACCCTGTCAGGCGGCACGCTGCGCAATACGGCGGCCTTCGGCTCCGCGCGCGGTGTCATACTTTCGGCGGCCGGAGGCACATTCGACACCGTGGCCGACCTCACCTTGTCCGGCGCGATCTCGGGCGCCGGCAGCCTTGCCAAGACCGGCGCCGGCACGCTGACGCTGACGGGAACCAACAGCTATGGCGGCAACACGCTGGTGGGGGCTGGCACGCTGGTCGGCAATGCCGCTTCGATCCGTGGCGACATCGGCAATGCAGGGACGGTCGTCTTCGACCAGGCGGCGGACGCCAGCTTTGCCGGCGATATTTCCGGCACCGGCGCGATGGTGAAGGACGGCGCCGGCACGCTGACGCTTTCAGGCACGTCGCTGCTGGACTGGACCATCGACCAAGGCGGCCTCGTCGCGGCGGCCGAGCGCTTCGGCGGCGATGTCTCGATCGGCGCCGGCGCCTCGTTCACCTTCGACCAAACAGCCAATGCGAGCTATGCCGGCGCGCTCTCGGGCGCCGGCACGTTCGTCAAAGTCGGCTTGGGGACAGTGGTTCTGACCTCGGACAACTCGGCTTTCGCCGGCGCCACTTTGGTCAATGGCGGCACGCTCGCCGCGGGCGCGGCCAACGCGTTCAGTTCCGCCTCGCAATTCTCGGTCGCGGCGGGCGCGACGCTCGATCTCGCCGGCACCTCGCAGACGATCGCAGGGCTGACCAACGCGGGAACGGTAGGCATCGCCGGCAGCCTCGGAAGCAAGCTGACCGTCAGCGGCGACTATGTCGGCAGTGGCGGCAACATTCTCATCGGCACCGCCCTGGGTGCCGACAACTCGGCGACCAACATGCTGGTTATCGCCGGGGGCACGTCAGGCACGGGCACGCTCCAAATTGTCAATCTCGGCGGCGGCGGCGCGCAGACGGTCGAAGGCATCAAGATCGTCGATGTCGGCGGCGTCTCGAATGGCAGCTTCTCGCTCAAGGGCAACTACACCTTCGAAGGCGATCAGGCGGTGGTCGGCGGCGCCTATGCCTACCGGCTCTACCAGGGCGGCACGAGCACACCCGGCGACGGCGACTGGTATCTGCGTTCCGCCCTGATCGATGGCGGTGGACCCGGAACGCCGCTCTATCAGGCCGGCGCACCGCTGTACGAGGCTTATGCGGGTGCATTGCAGACCTTCAACCAATTGGGTACTCTGCAGCAGCGGCTCGGCAACCGGTCGTGGACCGTCGAAGCGCAGGGCGCCGACGGGGTTTCCGACGATGTGAGGGCCGAGGCAGGCATCGGCCTGTGGGGCAGGATCGAGGGCACCAGCGGCTCCTACGATCCGGAAAACTCCACAACCGGGACGACTTACGACACTTCGACCTGGAAGCTTCAGACTGGCGCAGACATGCTGCTTTCCGACAGCGCCGCCGGCCAGCTCATCGGCGGTGTCGCTTTCCAGTACGGCACCGTATCAGCCGACGTCTCGTCGCTATTCGGCAGCGGGTCGATCGACAGCACCGGCACCGGCGTTTCCGGCTCGCTGACGTGGTATGGTGCGGAAGGGTTCTACCTCGACAGCCAGGCGCAGGTGATCTGGTATGACAGCGATCTCGACTCGGCGACCGCCG
This sequence comes from Mesorhizobium sp. B283B1A, assembly GCF_020165735.1. Taxonomy (NCBI): domain Bacteria; kingdom Pseudomonadati; phylum Pseudomonadota; class Alphaproteobacteria; order Hyphomicrobiales; family Phyllobacteriaceae; genus Mesorhizobium; species Mesorhizobium sp. B283B1A. The sequence continues at coordinate 141,826 of NZ_JAIUIQ010000001.1, read as the reverse complement.
GACAGCGGCTGGTCGACGGCAGCAATGGCGTCGGCTATGCGCTCGGCGTCGAAGCGGGCAAGCGCATCATGCTCGACCCGAGCTGGTCGCTGACGCCGCAAGCGCAGCTTGCCTGGTCGTCCGTCGACCTCGACGCGTTCACCGACGCCTTTGGTGCGAGGGTTACTCCCGGCAGCAATGACAGCCTGCTTGGCCGTCTCGGCCTGTCGCTCGACCACCAGTCGCAGTGGCAGGACCGGGCGGGCCGCACCGGGCACACGAATGTCTACACGATCGCCAACCTCTATTACGACTTCGAGGACGGCTCGTCGGTCGACCTGGCCGGCAGCAGCCTCTCAAGCCGAAACGACAAGCTCTGGGGCGGTCTCGGCATCGGCGGCACGATCAACTGGGCCGACGACAAGTTCTCCGTCTTTGGCGAAGCTGTCGCCCGCACGGGGTTGGAGAACTTCGGTGACAGTCATGCACTGACGGGTTCGCTCGGTTTGCGGGTCAAGTGGTAGAAAGCCCACGGCCGTTAGGTCCGTTGCGGAACCTGCCGCTCAGTATGCCGCGTGGCGGCCATGATCGACCCGACCGTTGTCACCACGGAGAAAGCCGAGCAGCATCCCGCATCCGATGCCGCGTTTCAGTTGAAATTTGACTTTTGCCGTGGTCGCATCCGGTTTCCGGCTCCTGTATGGCTGGCGGAAGTATGCAGGAGGCGTGGGGTCATGAGCGTAACGAACAGCAAGCCCGAGCATGTCGCTGCCGCTTTTGCGAACGCTTGGAACCGGCATGACATGGATGAGTTCGCATCTCTGTTCGCTTTCAACGTCGTAGGTGTTTGGTGGAAGAACCGGTCCGAAATCGAAGCTGCGCACCGAGCCACTCACGAGACCATGTTTCGGGATAGCCGCCTGGAAGGCGATGTCTCGTCGGTTGTGGAATTGGCTCAGGGGCTTGCTTCCATTCACTACAGTTGGACCCTAACGGGAGCATCTGCTCCGGACGGAACCCCGGTCGGGATCAGGAAGGGCATATTGCTTCTGATCGTCCAAGAAGGGCGGTCGGGATGGCGCATCAAGGTGCTCAGAACACGGATATTGTTCCTACCATCATCGCCCGTGCAGCTTGAGCCTGCGCACCGACCAAAACGGCGCGCGAAGCTGCCATTCTCCGGCAGGCCACCCCCAAAACAAACAAGGCCCCTACCAGGGCTTTGCGTGTTACGGGTATGACGGTCTGGAATTTCGAGAAGATAGGCGGCATGCACCATTTGCATAAAGGGCTAAGGCATCAATCTGATTTGAGAAAGTCCCGTCTAACGCGGCCTCCAGCTTTTTCAAGGGTTATATTCTGAGTAAGTGCAACTAAGAAATGTAGTTAGTAGTTGTCGTATTGAGCGCCACTCACCAAGCAGATCATACGAGTAAGATGCTTTAATATTTATGTTATTGTAGTCAAACTCATGAATACACTGAGGGAATCGTACGCTGTCACCCTTGATGCATTCGATTTCGTCGGGGCGATCGCCTTCCGCAGCGTTCGTAAAGAGGGTCATATTCTGATACGCTGGAATCTTCTCGTTCGTGACCTCGACTAGCCCGTCAATGTTGCTGGGTTGCGTTTGTAGCGGCGGCATCTCGCGCGACCACCCGAGGCCCATCGCGGTTCGTACCCGTATCGCCAGGACATCTTTGACGCTGTAGCGATGATAGAGGAGGAATCTCACCCTCGGAGGCAACTTCCACGGTGCGATTGGCGCCCCTTTCGCTGTGTGGCGATCCACCCAAGGTAGAGGCCGTCCGTCCATTAGCATCAAGAAGTTCTCACCGCTCTGGACTGTTTGAGCTCTAGGTCCGGCGGGAAAAGGAAACGCCAGATACGATCCCGGGTAGGTAATTTGTACCGGGGCGGCGGACTTGTCAGAGCTCGCGATGACGACTTGCCTCGTGTCAGCACTGCCTTTGACGAATTCGCACCCCCGCAGATAGTTCAGGGATGCGGACATTGCGACGTCGAGGGGGGCAAGCCAGGTCACCAAGCTTAAGACTGAAATCTGGAAAGCTCTGTCTCGAATGCGTCGGTGGAAATCGCGCTGACAGCCGTTGTTGGCGATCCAAGAACCAACAACCGCGTCGGCGCGAACCGCGGACCGCAACAAAATCGATCGCCAATGGCAGACCGCTGACTGCTTCAGATCAGCGCGCACAAAATCGACAAGGCCAAGCGTGGCGTTTGACATCATGCGACTCTCCGCCGCTTTAAGATTTGACGCGTTCTTCGCTTCGCTATCCCTCTGTAGACTCGGTAGCATAGCTGCGATTAAGTTAAGACATTGTCGTAAGTAAAGGTAAAATATTTCCCGAGGTTTAGATCTAATACAGTCGCCGCCTTGAGTAACTAGCAAGGACGATATCTAACAGCTTAAGGCCTAGGCGCGATTGAGGGTATCTCTCTCTTTTTATTACCATTTTGTGTAATTCGAGTTTCGATTTACAGTTGCCGGCACTCTTCATACGCGAACAGCCGCCTCGCCAATCCCACTAAAGTCCGCCCCTGCTACCCCCACCAGCCCTTGACGAAAATCGGCGCGCCTGTTTGAGACATGAGGGCAAATGGGTCATTTGCTCGGGAGACAAGCAGGCGGTGGGCAGGAAGCGGGTTTTTCGATGGCTTGCCGCTGTGATCATGGCGTCCGGCTTGGCCGGGTGCACCAGCGTTTCCTATTATGCGCAGTCGGTGGAGGGCCATGTGCGGATCATGGCGGCGCGGAAAAATGTCGGGAGGCTGATCCGCGATCCTTCGACGCCGGAGGCATTGCGCACCAAGCTGACGTCGGCGAGCGCCATACGTCGCTTTGCCACGGATGAACTGGCGCTGCCCGAAAACGGCAGCTACCGCAGTTATGTCGACATCGGCCGGGACGATGTGACGTATGCGGTTTTTGCCGCGCCGCAATTCTCGCTCACGCCAATTACATGGTGTTTTCCGGTCTTCGGCTGCGTTCCGTACCGGGGCTATTTTTCGCGGAAATCCGCGGCTGAAAGTGCTGTCGAACTGCAGCGACGGGGGCTCGACGTTTACGTCTCGGGCGTCACCGCATATTCCACGCTGGGCTGGTTCAGCGACCCGCTGCTCAGCACCATGCTGCGCCAGGACGACACCTATCTCGCCAGCCTTGTCTTTCACGAGCTGGCGCATCAGAAAATCTATGTCGACGGCGACTCCGCGTTCAACGAGGCTTTCGCGGTCTCCGTCGAAACCAGCGGCGTGCGGAAATGGCTGCGCGCCACCGGCAACCGCGCCGGGTTGCGCCGCTACGAAGCCAATCGAAAGCGTAGCGCCGATTTTCTCGGACTGATCGCGAAAACGCGGGACGAGTTGGGCCAAGTCTATGGAAGTCCCCGGACCCCGGAGAAGATGGCGGCTGCCAAGGCAGCCACGATCGACAGGCTGCGGGTGCGCTACCGGCGGATGCGCGACAAGCAATGGGCCGGATATCGGGGATACGATGCCTGGTTCGCCGCCCCGATCAACAACGCCAAGCTCGCCGCGACCGCTGTCTACGGCGAACAGGTTCCGGCATTTCTTCGCCTGTTCGATTTGTGTTCCGGCGACTATCCAAGGTTTTATGCCGCCGTTCGCCGGATCGGGGATCTGCCCGCACCTTCCCGAGCCCAGGCTCTGAAGACCGCGGCTGCCTGTAACTGACATTGGCGAGCAAGGCCGCGCAAGCCTGACCCGCAGGGCAATGTGAAGCGCTTCATGGTCTGGACGGTTGTCTTTGTCATAGTTTCATTGGGTGAGCAGGGTTACGTCACGTGAGCGCGGGGGGGGCAAAGATGGGCGGTCGGTTGCTGGAGGTTGCTTGCGGGTCCTGGCTGGGCAGAGTCCTGGCCGGGTTGGCGATCTTTGCTGTTACGCTTCTTGCCGAGCCGATCGGCGCGAGCGGCCAGGAAGTGGAAACGGTGCGCGTCGCCACCTTCAACGCCTATCTGCTGTCGCCGATCTTCAAATGCGCCAATCCGAACTTCGCCGATTGCCTCATCCAGATCCACGGCCAGACTGAAAAACAGGCCAAGCATCTCGCCGAGACCATTCTCAAGGACACCGACCGCTTCGACATCATCGTCATCAACGAGGCCTGGGACGAGGACGCCAAGCAGATCCTCATCGACAGGCTGACGCCGGTCTATCCGAACTTCGTGCGCAAGATCGACGCCGCGCTCTTGAAGGTGCGGCCGCAGGCCATCGTCGATGCCATCACCAGCCTCGATCCGGCGGCGGCCGTCGCCATCTATGGCGAGCCGATCGAGAAGATCGACGGCGAGGACAGCGGCCTGATGTTCTTCGCCAAGAAGGACTTCAAGTTCCTGCCGCTGCCCGACGGCAGCTTCAAATGGGGCAAGAACGATGGCGAGACGCTGGATGCCGCGACCGACGAGGTCGGCTTCACGCTCTACGATCATTGCGGCGGCGTCGACTGCCTGTCCGGCAAGGGCGCGGCGATCGTGCGGCTGCTCCACCAGCCCTCGCAAAGCAATTACACGGTCGTCTTCACCCATGCCCAGGCCGACTATTTCGACAAGAGCCCGCCCGAGCTTCACGCCGACGCCCGCGATGCGCAGTTCGACCAGGTCCAGAAGCTGATCGAGACGACGCTGTCGCCGCTGACGGCCGCGCAGCGAAAGCGCGAACGGGTGCTGGTGATGGGCGACCTCAACGTGCCGGTGTTCCACCAGCCGATGGGCGAATGGGCGCGCCGCTTCGCCAGTCCCGGCAAATACTGGACATCCAAGCACTATGACAGCTGGGCGGCGACCAACCGCGCCGACCCCGGCATCTCCAACTACATCGACGGCGAACGCTACGATTATATCCTCGCCGCGCCGCAGCCATATCTGAGCGGCGGCGTCGAAGGGCCGATCTGCGTCCAGCATGTCACCATCCCGGTCGATTTCGTCAACCTCGAGAGCGACCACAATCTTTTGACCGCCGACCTCAATCTCGGCAACAATTTCTGCCATCCGGGCATCGCCTACCAAGTCGACCTGAAACCGAAGAAGGGGCCCGACGGCAAGCCGCAGGCCGAGGAGGTGATCGATTTCAGGAACGGCCAGGACGTCACCCAGATCCGCTTCCCGGGTTCGATGCAGTGGTTCCACGTCGTGCGTCAGGATGCGGGCAGCTATTCGATCGGCGCCGACAATCCGGGCGTCAACATCGACATCTACCAGCCGTCCAACATGACGACGCCGATCTCCAGCTATTACGGCGACACCAGGACGGTCCACGACGGCGAGCAAACCTTCACCGTCCACACCTATGCGCTGCCCAAGGAGTTCTTCATCCGCATCACCGGCAAGGATCGCAACTGGCGAGGCAATTATGCGCTGCTGGTGCGCCGCCACACCTGTGCGACCAAGGAAGAGGCCTGCCCGCTGCAGCCTGGCGAGCCGCCGCAGTTCGCCTCGCTCACGGAAGCCGGCAGCCTGCTCGGCAGCCAGGACGAAGCCTGGTTCCGTTTCGACGTCGTCGGCGAGGCCGACAGCGGCGCCGACCAGACCGTCACGCTGACCGCCGACGGCTTGCCCGACCCGAACGGCTACAAGGCGACGCTGGAGGAGTTCGACAACCCGCATGGCGGCGAACCGCCGATCGCTATCTCCGGCAGCAGCCGCATCGTCAGCGACGCCATGGGCGACGGCACGCATGGCTATCTGGTCATCCAACAGGCCGCGGCTGGAAACCAGCCGGTGCGGGTGCGCGCCTCCATGCAGACCACGGTGCGCAATCTCGAGATCAAGGCGCTGATCTGCGAGGACGAGACCAATCCGGAATTCGGCTCCGACGACATCTTCACGCAGCTGTCGATCGACAGCCGCACCATCCGTTTTCCGGCTTCGGGCGAGGTGGAGTTCGACTGCGACGACTCCGCCGACCAGAAGGATTGGGCGACGCGGTTCGGCAGATCGACCCTTACCTTCGTCGACCATGCCGGACTTAAGGTGTTCGAGCAGGACACCATCCGGGACGACCCCAGCCACGTCAGGGATTTTCCCGACCTGCCGGCCGGCGCCAGCTCGATCGACGGCGTGCGCACCCCGCTGATCTGGAATTTCGAGGGCGGCCGCTACCGGCTCAACTACGAACTGACGATGCGCAGGAACGAGCCCGTGGCGGCCGCGCCGTAGCAAAGCCGAGGTCGAGCCGCGTCCCTGTCGATTGATCGATTTCTCAAAAACAAGGCCCCTTGCGGGGCCTTGTCGCGACACTTTCGATTGTAGAGCCCTGCCCTACTTCCCGGCCAGCGCCTTGGCGTTCTCGGCCGTGATCGCGGTGGTCTCCACCGTCACCGTCGGCTCCACCGAGGTCGCACAATCGAGCAGGATCTTCTTCGACATCTCGATCGCTTCCTTGGCGCCCGTCGGATAGGTGAAGGTCGCCGCCCAGTCACCCTTGGCGACGGCCTCGATGCCACCGGCCGGCCCCGGCAGGCCATCGGTGCCGATGATCTTGACGTCCTTGCCGGCACCCTTGGCGGCGAGCAGCGCGCCGGCCGCCATCATGTCGTTGGAAGCATAGAGCACCTTGATGTCGGGATGCGCCTGCAGCATGGCGGCGAAGGCGGTCTGCGCTTTGTCCGGCACCCAGTCGGCGGCCTGTTCGGCGACGACCTGGATCTTGGCGTTCTCCTTCACGCCGTCCTTGAAGCCGTTGAGGCGTTCGACAGCCGGCGTCGAGCTCGGCAGGCCTTCCAGCACCGCCGCCTCGCCGCCATCCGGCAGCAGGGTCTTGGCGGTGTATTTGCCGGCTTCCATGGCGATCTTGTAATTGTCGCCGCCGATGAAGGCGGTGTAGTCCTTGCCGGGGTCGCCGACCGTCTTGCGGTCAAGTTCGATGACCGGGATGCCGGCATCCATGGCGCGCTTGACCGCCGGCGTCAGCGGGGCCGCCTCGAAGGGCGAGATCAGCAGGATGTCGACCTTCTGGGTGATGAAGTTGTCGACCTGCGAGGTCTGCGTGTTGACATTGCCGGCGCCGTCGGCGATCTGAAGGGTAAAGCCCGGCACTTCCTTGGCCGCCGCGGTCAGCTCGTCATTGACGTGCTGGCGGTAGGGTTCGGCATTGTTCGCCTGCGAAAAGCCAATGATGAACTGGCCGTCCTTGGCGCAGGCTTTCACCATCGGGTCGGCGGCTTGCGCCGCTCCCGCAATGCACAGGCCAGCGCCTGCCAGAAGCGCGGCCTTGAGCACACGTCTTTGTGTTGTGGTTTTCATGACTCTCTCCTCCTCGTCGGGCCGGGGGCCAGACCTTGGTTGACGTCCACTTGCTGCCGCCTTCCTCCTAACGACCCAAACCCTCGCGGCGGCGAACGAGGGATTGAAGCACTGCCGCCAGCACGATGATCGCGGCGGTCGCGAGCAGCTGCATGGCCGGCGTGATGTTGTTGAGCTGAAGTATGTTGGCCAACGCGCCGAGCATGATGGTGCCGGCAACGGTGCCGACCATCGAGCCGGCGCCGCCGAACAGGCTGGTGCCGCCGATGACCACGGCGGCGATGGCCGTCAGCTCGTAGCCCATGCCGTCATTGGCGCTGCCGAAATTGAACTGGCCGGCATGCACGATGCCGGCAAGCGCCGCGGCAAAACCGGTGATGGCATAGACCGAGATCTTCACCATGGAGACGGGCACGCCGGAAATGCGCGCCGCGCGCTCATTGCCGCCGACGGCAAAGACGTAGCGGCCGAAGCGCGTGGTGTTGAGCACCACCGTGGCGATCGCGGCAAAGACGATGAAGACCAGCGTCGCCACCGGCACGGTGTTGTTGAACAGACGCTCGCCCAGCACGGCAAATACCGGCGGCGCCAGGCCCGGCCCGTCGCCATAGGAGATGTTGATGTACTGGTTGCCGGAGACGACGAGTGCCAGACCGCGCGCGGCCTGCAGGCCGGCGAGCGTGACGATGAAGGGTTCGAGCCGGAAACGGGTGGAGATGGTGCCCTGGATGGTGCCGAAGACGATGCCCATGACCAGCACGGCAAGGATGGTGGGGATGAGGCCGAAACCGCCGGAAATCATCATCGACGCTGTCACCACGCTGGACAGGCCGAGCACGGCGCCGACCGAGAGGTCGATGCCGGCGGTGATGATGACGAAGGTCATGCCGATGGCGATGATGCCGGTCTCCGACACGGCGCGCACGATGTTGGCGATGTTGTCGGGGTTCAGGAACAGGATCTCGCCATGCCGGCGCGGCGAGAAGATGATGCCGCCGATCGCCACCAGCACCAGGCCGATCAGGCTCTGGAAGCGCACGATGAGGGCCAGCGGGTCGCGATGCTTTGGCGCTGCCGCCGGCACCGCCGGAGCTACTGCCACCGAGATCTTTTCGTCCGCCATCAGGCCTCCCTGCCATTTGCCGCGGCCAGCACCGTGTGCTCGTCGACGCCGCCGATGAATTCCGCCACATTGCGCCCCTGGCGCAGCACCACGATGCGATCGCAGAGCCCGATCAGTTCCGGCATCTCGCTGGAGGCGACCAGGATGCCGAGGCCCTGTGCCGCCAATTGCCGCAACCGTGCGTAAATCTCGCCCTTGGCGCCGACATCGACGCCGCGTGTCGGCTCGTCGAGCAGCAGCAGCCGGGGATTGCCGAGGATTTCCTTTGCCAGCACCACTTTCTGCTGATTGCCGCCGGACAACGCGCCGACGGCGATGTCGGGGTTCTTCGGCCGGATGTCGAACTGGCCGAAGGATTGCCGCACCGCATCGGCCTGGCGGCGCGGCGACATCAGCCCGGCCGGCGAGATGCGGCGGATCACCGACATCACGAGATTGAGGCCAACCGCCATCCTGAGCATCAGGCCGCTGCCGCGGCGGTCGTCGGTGACAAAGGCAATGCCGGCCGCGCGCGCCGCCTTGATCGAATCCAGTTTCACCGGCCGTCCGTCGATGGCGACCTCGCCCTCCCAGCGGCCGGACAGGCCGGCGCCATAGAGCGCGCTGAGCAGTTCCGTACGACCTGCCCCCATGATGCCGGCCAGCCCGACGATTTCACCCGCATTGACGTCGAGCGAGATGCCGGTCGGCGGCTGCCATCCGGCACTTTCATGGGCAAGCCTGAAGCTCGCATCGCGCAAGCTGAGCAGCGTCTTGCCGGCGGTCTTCGAGCGTTCGGGATAAAGCTCGTCCAGCGGCCGCCCGACCAGGAGCCGGACCAGCTCCGCCTGCGGCGCGTGCGGCTCGGTGATGCCGGCAATGCTGCCGTCACGCATCACCGTCACCCGGTCGGCGATCTGCGGCACCTCCTCCAGGCGATGCGAGATGTAGACGATGCCGACGCCGGTGGCGGCAAGCTTGCGCATGATGTCGAACAGCCTTTCGACCTCACCGACCGTCAGCGCCGCCGTCGGCTCGTCCATGATCAGCACGCGCGAGGCGTAGGACAGCGCCTTGACGATCGCCACGACCTGGCGCTGGCCGATCGACAGATCGGCGACCATGCTGGCCGGGTCGATGGCAAGCTCGATGGCTTCCAGCCGCTTGCGGGCCTCGCCGCGCATCGCCGGCACGTCGAGGAAGCCACCTGGCCGCATCAGCTCGCGGCCAAGGAACAGGTTGGCGGCGACGTCGAGCGTCGGCACCAGGTCGAGCTCCTGGAAGATGGTGGCGATACCGGCCGCTTGCGCCTCGCGCGGATTGTTGAAGGTTACCTGCTTGCCGTCGATGAGGATGGTGCCCTCGTCCGGCGTGTAGACGCCCGACAACAGGTTCATCAGCGTCGACTTGCCGGCGCCGTTCTCGCCGAGCAAGGCGTGGATCTCGCCGGCCTTGAGATCGAAGTCGACGCCACGCAGCGCCTGGACGCCGCCAAAGCGCTTGACCGCACCGGTAACGGAAAGCAACGGCGCGCTCATATTGACCTCGCGGGGGCTGACCTCATGGGGGCCGACATTATGGGGGTCGGCCCCGCACAGGATTGCCGGACCTGCAGCGTCGCCTGCAGCCGGACCGCCTGCGGCTCCAGGCCGCTCGACGCGATGCGGGCGCACAGCAAGGTCGCCGCCTGCCGGCCGATCTCGGTGCAGGGCTGCGCGACGAGCGTCAGCCGCGGCTCGAAGCAATCGGCCCATTCGAAATCATCGAAACCGGCAAGCGAGAGATCCCCCGGTATCGAGAGGCCCCTTTCGCGGATTGCCCGCACCGCTCCGATGGTCGTCATGTTGTTGCCGGTGACCAATGCCGTGGGCGACGATGGCAGGGACAGGATGGCGTGGGTCGATGCCGTGGCGCTCGCCGTGTCGACGTTCTCGGGCGAGACGTAGTGCGGCAGGCACTCAAGTCCATTGGCGGTCAGCGAGGCGCGAAAAGCCTCGATGCGTTCGCGCGTCGTCGCCAGGCCCGGCTGGCCGGCGATATAGCCGATGCGCTTGTGGCCGAAGGAGGCGACGTGGTCGATGAGCGCCCGCATCGCGGTTTCGTTCTCGACGCCGATCTGGTCGAAGCGCTGATCGGCGAAGCGGTCGATGAGCACGCAAGGCAGCTTCTTCTCGGCCAGGTAGTCGATGGCGCGCTGCGGCGAACCCGACGGTGCCAGGATGACGCCGTCGACCCGGCGCTGGTGGAAGGCGCGCACCACCGACAGCTCGCGGTCGGGATCTTCCTGCGTGTCGGAGAGGAACACCATGAGGCCGAGCCGCGCGCATTCGGCCTCAACCGCGCAGATTATGTCGGTGAAATAGGGATTGGAAATCGCCGAGATCGCCAGGCCGACACTGTTGGTCGACGCCACCTTCAACGACCGCGCCAGCTCGTTGGGCTGATAGCCCATCGCGGCAATCGCATCATTGATGAGCCGCGCCTTCTCAGGCGAGACGAAACGGGTGTGGTTGATGACATGCGAGACGGTCGAAACCGACACGCCGGCGCGGCGCGCGACCTCAGCCATTGTCGGCATGATGGCTCAATCGGAGTGCTGGCAAGCGCTCCTCCCTGATGATGCGTTTCCTGGCCCGCTCTAATTGATTTCGGCGGATTTTGGGAAACCATAATGTCATCGAAACGTTTGCGCAATCGCTTCGATGCGTTTTTTCGCCGAGACCGTTCGTTGGGGTGCCGTGGCGATCGCGCAATCTTATCTTTGGCGGAAAATAGAGCGTGCGCGCACGGTTGACCTGCCGATACTCGTGAGAACACATTGCGGTATCGTTCGGGATCGCAGAAGCATCTGGGTCCAGCTTCACGAAGAAAGGCTCGCTTGAAATGGCTGGTATTTTCTATTTCCGGAGCCCGGCTGGTCGTTGACGCGTCGGGCGAGAGAGGGGCTGGTTTTCCGCATCGGGCGCCGGATCGACGCAAGGTCGTCGTTGGCCGGCATTCCCGGCCTGAGATTCACGAAACCGGGCAAACCTCGGTTATCTCCATGCCAAGCACGGCGCGACGCCGGCGACGTTATCTGGCGCGACGGGACCGCACAGCGGAGGTGCCCGGCATGATGCGTGGTAACCCAGCCGAATGAACGAGCCGACGGTAGCAATCTGCATGCTCGCGATCGGCAAGCCAGGCTATGCGCTGGCGGCGCGCGAAGCCGTTACGTCCTTTCTCCGGAACACGGATTTCGAAATCTATATAGTCACGGATCGGTTCTCCGCCCCAATGCTGCCGCCCTCGCCGCGCATCCATCTCGACTTGCTCGACGCCGCACGGCAGGAATTCCGGGCCGACGGGTTTCTGGCCAAATTCGACGCATTGGCCTGGTGTCTCGGGCAGTCCAGCGCCGAGATCATTATTCAGGTCGATGCCGATACCATCCTGTTGCGCCCCCTGGCGGCGGCCGAGGTGTCGACGGCGCTGGGCGAACAGCGGATGGCAATGGTCGAACAGACCGGCATCGCTGGTTCGGGCATGACGCCGGGGGACTTCCAGGAACATTACAGCAAGCGCTCGCTTGCATTCATCGACGGATCAGCGGCGGCGCCACCCGCGATATCGTTTCGCTACTTCAACAGTGGGGTGGTGCTGGCCTTCAGGGACGAACTGCAGCTTCTGCTGGAGTGGGTAGCGGCCCGGCGGTTGCTTCTGCCTGCCGACCACTCGGTTGGCGCGCACATGATCGCCGACCAGGACTATTTCCAGGTGTGGACAAACTCAGTGGTGCCGGATCGCTGCGCCTCCCTCTCCTGGCAATGGAACCATTGCGGCCACTGGGATACGGGCTTTCCCCGACCGGATGCGCTGATCGCCCACTTCAGCAACTTCTGCAACGGCCCCGAATTTGAAACCGTTCTCGCGATGCATAACCTTCTTGCCGAAGGTCCCGCCGGCCCCTTGCTAGACAACGCAGCGACAGGGCAACCTGCCGACCTGGCGTTCATCATCATCACCTACAACTCGTCAAAGATAATCGGCTACTGCCTCGACGCCCTGCCGGACCAGCATGAGATCATTGTCGTCGACAATGCCTCGACCGACGAGACACTCGATCACGTGACGCATGAGGGCGTGACCATCATCCGGAACAAAAACAATGAGGGTTTCGCCGCCGCCGCCAACCAAGGCGCCGCCGCCGCCAGCGTCAAATATCTATGCTTCCTCAACCCGGACTGCCTTGTGACATCGGCCGCGGTCGAGGCGGCACTCTCGACGCTTCGTCGAAAACCCGATGCTATGATCGTTCCCGACTATGTCGACTGGCATGGCGGAGTCACAGCCGGTCGCCAGCCCGGCTATTCCCGACTCAAGCTGACAGCCGACCTTCTCGACAATAACGGCATGGCGAAATGGGCTCGGCGCCTGAGACGTCTCCCATTCTATCACGACCACAAGTGGAGCTGGCCGCTCGCGGCCGCCCTGTTCGTTCGACGAGAGACTTTTCATGCTATCGGCGGTTTCGACGAGAGATACTTTTGCTACATGGAAGATGTCGCGGTCGGATTTGAAATGGCGCGGCGTGGGCTCGAAATCGTCGAACTGGACCATGTGCTGCCGCATCTCGGTCAGCAAGGCGCGGATATCCCGACCTCCGTCAGGATCTCGTTGATCGATAATGCGCGGCTCAAGTTCGCGGAGCTGCATTACGGCCGTGCCTTTGCGGCTACGCTCCGCGGTCTGCGATGGGTTCTCCATCGCCGCCTCGGCATCAGGGACGCGCTGCGCCGAAAACGGTGGCGCGCGCTAGAAGGCCGATGAACTACTATGTTCTGCCTGGGGTCGGTATATATGGCGGCATCAAGGTTGGCTTCCAGTTCGCGCAGTTGCTGACGGACGCCGGCGTGCCGATGGCGGTCGCGACCCCTGGCAACCTTGCGCCTTCATGGTTCCGATGCAGTCAGCCTGTGGTGGACAGGCAGCAGGTCGTCGCGAATGCCGGGAAGAGCGATACGCTCATCTTCTCATTGCCGCACGACTATCCCGAGTTGAAGGCAACTGGGGCGCGGCTGATCTTCCACTGCCAAGGTACCGACCCCCTCATCAATCCGATTCTGCACGACAGGGATGTCACCGTGCTGACGTGTTGGGAACAAGCGACGACTTATGCAATGTTCGTCGCCCGGCGCGTTTCGATCGATGTCGGCATATCGATCTCCGACGCTTTCTTCCATGACGGATCCCCCAAGGATGAGCGGTGCGCAGCCTTCATGCCGCGCAGAGGCGCCGCGATAGCCCAATCGGCGAAGAAGCATGTGCTCTCCCTCCGCTTCCTGCCGATTGACGGCGTTAGTGAAGATATCTGCGCGAACAGTCTTAAGCGCTCCGGGTTCTTCCTGGGCACGGCAGTCTCTGAAGGCTTCGGACTGCCGGCGCTCGAGGCGATGGCGGCGGGCTGCGTTGTAGTATCGGTTCCAGTCGTCGGCGGGATGGAGTACCTCAAACATGGGCACACCGCGTACATCGCTGAGCCGAGAGAACTGCCAGCCGCGCTCGCCGAAATCAGCAAGCAAGGCGCAGGCTCCCGGCGTGCCGCCCTGCGCGACGGCGGCGCGGCGATGGCATCCCGTTACCGCATCGCGGTTCAGAGAAAGAAACTGCGATCTGCTATGGAGGCGGGCTTGAAGGACGCCTTGTCATGGAGCTAAGCGTCATCGTTCCTTCATGGGGCCTGACGGCGCTGCTGCGAAGTTGCTTGCTGCAGCTTGAGCATGCCTTGGCGAGGACACAGCTAGGCAAGACCTGTGTCGTCGTCGTCGACAATGGCTCCGCCATACCCTATCTCGCCGATGATCTCGCACCGGCGCAAGTGCGGATCGTCAGGCTGGATCTAAGGCATTCCTTCTCGGCAGCCTGCAATCGCGGCGCCCGCGAGCTTGCCGCCACACGGTACCTCTTCCTCAACAATGACGTGCTTCTGCATCCAGACGCTCTGGTGGAGATGCTTGAGATCTTCCGTGACCACAAGGTTGGCATCTGCGGCACAAGGCTGGTCTTGCCCGACGACACGATCCAGCATTGCGGTGTGCGGTTCGACGCTGGAGAACGTGGCCCCTATCACCAGGATCATGGCAGGCGAAGCGCGATCGTCAGCCGGGCGACGACTTTCCCGCAGGCCGTGACGGCGGCTGCCATGATGATCGACCATGCGGTCTTCAACGCCTTGAACGGTTTCGACGAGACATTCCCTTTCGGCTATGAGGATGTCGATCTCTGTCTTCGGGCACGGCAATTGGGAATCCGCATCGCATGCGGCCAGCGCCGGGATTCATTGCATCTGGAATCGACCTCGGACCGGCGGCCTGACCGTCACAAGGCCTCGCGCAAACTGTTCTTCGAGCGGTGGCGTGGGCGCTACACCATAGACGGAGACGAGAGCGGGTGACGCAGGCAAACGAGATATCGCTGATCGTCCATACGCGGGATTCGGCACTGACCTTGCCCCGGCTGCTGGCGACCACCGCCTGGGCAGCGGAGCGCATCGTCGTTGACATGCAAAGCGGCGATGCGACCATCGAGATCGCACGTGCGGCCGGCTGCCGGGTGCTGAGTTGTGCAATCGTCGATGCCGTCGACGCAATCCGCAACCAATACCTGCCGCAGGCGCAAAACGACTGGGTGCTTGTGCTGGATTCCGACGAGTACCTCGCCGACGACGCATACGAGGCACTGCAAGGGCTTGTGCGCGATTATAGTGACAACACTGACGCCTTTGCGCTGCCAAGATTCAACTCCGTCGCCGGCCATGTCATGCGCGGCTCCGGCTTCTATCCGGATCACCAGATACGGTTTTTCCGCAAGGGGACCGTCGCTTGGCAACCAGGCCATCATCGCGTGCCGCAGGTTCTGACCGGTGCCAAGCGCCTTCGTCGGCTGGAGGCACCGAACTGCCTCCACATTCACCACGAAAACTATGTCGACATCGCTTCGTTCATTGCCCGGCAGGCGCGCTATGCGCTAAGCGATTCGTACGATCCCAATCCCGACAATTTCGATTTCGGGACCTATGTCGCCGAGGCCTATGCCGAGTTCGAGCGGCGCCATGAGCCCGCCAATGATGGTGAACTTTCCACCGCAGTGGCAACCGTGCTTGCCTGGGACCGGATCATGCGCGGGCTGATCCACTGGGAACGGCTAGGGCGCCAACAGCCACTCAACCCGGCCTTCTCCCTGCCGATCGTGCCAACCGCCCAAAAACATCAAGGCAGATTGCGCCATCAGCCGCGCGAGATCGGGCGCCGGCTTCGCCGGTTCTTCCAGCGTCGCCGGCGCTAGTTGGTATCACTTTGCGCGCTGCGCAATTTCGATCAAACCGGCCGCGTGGAAAGGCGGCAGTATGATCTGGCCAATGCGGGAAGGAGAGCCATGAACCCGACCGAAAAAGCGCTGTGGTTCGTCGAGAGCCATCTGCCGGACGCGATATCACTCGACGATGTCGCCCAAAGCAGCGGTGTGTCGCGCTTTCATGTGACGCGCGCCTTCGGCGCCGCCACCGGCCGCTCGGTCATGGGCTACATGCGCGCGCGGCGCCTGAGCGAGGCGGCGCGCAAGCTCGCCGGCGGGGCGCCCGACATCCTGCGCGTCGCGCTCGACGCCGGCTACAACTCGCATGAGGCTTTCACCCGGGCCTTCCGCGACCAGTTCGGCACCACGCCGGAACTGGTGCGCGCGCAAGGTTCGACCAAGTCCCTCGACCTCGTGGAGCCAATCCTGATGGACCAGTCCCCTCTCACCAATCTTGAACCGCCACGCTTCGAGACCAGCCGGCCGTTCCTGATCGCAGGTCTCGGCGAACGCTACAGCTGCGAAACCAGTGCCGCCATTCCGATGCAATGGCAGCGCTTCGGCCCCTATATCGGCAACATCCCCGGCGAGACCGGTGACGTCGCCTACGGCGTCTGCGTCAACGGCGACGATGCCGGCAATTTCGACTACATCGCCGGCGTCGAGGTGACGGACTTTTCCGATCTTCCCAGGGAATTCAGCCGCGTGCGGATACCGGCTCAGAAATATGCGGTGTTCTCGCATCGCGAGCACATCTCGACCATCCGCCGTACGGTCAACACGATCTGGAACACATGGCTGCCCGCGTCCGGGCACGAGGTGGCCGACGCGCCAGATTTCGAGCGCTATGGTCCGGAGTTCGATCCGCGCAGCGGCAATGGCGGGCTGGAGATCTGGATACCGGTCAAATCATAGCCGGAAAGCGCCGGCTGGTTCTTCCTTCTCCCCTTGTGGGAGAAGGTGGCCTCGCGAAGCGAGGTCGGATGAGGGGTGTTCCAGCTTGACACCGACAGCGCTCCGGCCAACACCCCTCAACCGTCTCGGCGCTGCGCGCCGATCCACCTTCTCCCGCAAGGGGAGAAGGAAGGAGACGCTACAGCTCCAGGTTCCAGTTCTGGCCGACCAGATCCTTGCCGAAGGAATGGTGCCGCTCTTCCTCGGTCAGTTGGAAGCCGGCCGCCTGGTAGATGTGCCGGGCGGCCGAGAGAATGTCGTTGGTCCACAGGGTCAGCGTCTTGTACCCCTTGGCGCGGGCAAAGCCGATGCACTCCTCGACCAGCCGCTTGCCGATGCCGAGGCCACGTGCCGAGGGCTCGACATAGAGCAGGCGCAGCTTCGCCACCTGGTCGGACTTGCGCACGATGAAGACCGAGCCGACGACCTCGCCTGCCCGCTCGGCGATCCAGGCGCGCTCCCATTTCGGGTCGAAGGATTTGACGAACGCCGCGAGGATCTCGGCGACCAGTGCCTCATAGGTTTCGTCCCAGCCATACTCCTGCGCGTATAGCATTCCTTGCCGGCGGGTGATCCAGCCGATGTCGCCGACCTGCAGCGGCCGCAGGATGTAAGGCACCCCAGGTTCAGGCTTGTCGCCGAGCAGGTCCTGCACAATGCGCATCGCCTTGACCAGTCGGTCCTGATCGGCGGGCGCCAGATGATCGAGCAACGCACGCACCTGATCGTGCGAATCCTGGTTAAGCGGCGCAAATGCATCCTTGCCCGCCGGCGTCAACGCAATCGAGGCGCGGCGCGCATCAGCTTCCGTCGCGGCGCGTTCGACCAAGCCCCGCTCCTCGAATTTCTTCAGCAGGCGGCTGACGTAGCCGGGATCGAGACCGAGATCGCGCACAAGGTCGCTGGCAACGAGTCCGTCGCGATGGGCAAGCTCATAAAGCACCCGCGCCTCGGTCAGCGAGAACGGGCTCTTTAACAGCCCCTCGTCAAGCAGGCCGATCTGGCGGGTATAGAAGCGGTTGAAGGCCCGCACCGCATCGATCAGTTCCTTGTTGGGCGCTTCCTTGCCGGGCTGATGGTGAATCGTCATGGGTATCTCCTGTTGGCACAGGATCAATCTTTTACTTGACAGAGTCAACTATCCGCATGATCACATCATCGGCAACACCGGCCAGCGATCGACGATTTTGCCGCCGGAAAGCACCGCGATCGGCCCGAATTGCTGCAGCACGGCCTCGCTCTGCGTCGGCCGCAGGAATGCATAGTCGCCCGGACTGGCAACGACATCGGCAGGCAGACCCATGAATTGCTGGTTGGAGGACAAGCCGAGCAGGCTGTTCGTCTTCATCCCCCGGGGAAACACCGGTTCGGCCATCCATTTGCCGCCATAGAGATAGCAGCCCTTGCGCGGAAACCGGCCGAGCGCCCGCAGCAGGCGGGAAACAGCCGGCGGGCCGGGCAGCATCGGCTCGACCACTTTCAGGATCGGCGTCGCGATGAAAGCCGCCGGCTGGAAACCGTCGAGGCCGGGTGTGTCGAAATCGCCGGGCAGCACGAAGGCCGAACCCATCGATACTTCATTGGCCATGCCGCCGCGGTGAAGCAGCGCGGTCTTGGAGCCGCCGATGTTGAGAATGCCGCGCTGGCCGGCGCCGAGGCACGCAACGAAAGCGGTGGCCCGCTCTGACGCTCGCGCCAGCGCCCTCGCCGGCCCGCCGAACAGGCCGGGAATGTGCGGCGCATGCGCCTCATAGGCCATGACGCCCTCGCAGCGCAGCCTTTTGTGCGCCGACAGTCCCTTCAAGGTTTGCGACAAGGCCGCCGGTTCAGCGAAGCCGCCGCGATGTAGCCCGACATCGATTTCGAAGGCGATGCGCAGGTCGACATCGAGCTCGGCTGCCAGGGCGCCATACTCCGCCAGCCGCTCTCGCGTGTCGATCAGCCAGCAGATGCGTGTCCGGTCAACTTCGCCCTTCGAAAGCATGGCTCTGGCCGCTCCGACCGGCATCGGCTTGCCGTACAGGAGGTCCGCATCCGGAAACGCCTTCAGCACCGCCTCGCTGATCGGCGGATGGAAGGTCATGAAGCGATCGGTTCCAAGCGCATTGCCGATGTGCGAAAGCAGCGGCAGGCAGGCGAGCGACTTGTCGACCAGCCGCACCGCAAGGCCGGGGTCAAGTCTCGCTTTGACCAGGGCAATGTTGCTATCCAGCCGTTCGCGGTCGAGCAGCAGGCAGGGCTGGAAGATGCCGGCTTGCTTCAGCGCCTCTGACAGCGTGGCGAAATAGGCGCTCATCGGTCGACACCGAAAGGACTGGGCTCGATGCCGAACAGGCCAGCCATGTAGGGCGAGACGAAACGGTTCTGCGGATCGATGTCGCGGCGCACCGCCATCGCATCATCCCAACGCGGGTAAAGCTTCTTCAGGTCCGCCGCTTGCAGGCTGTGCATCTTGCCCCAATGCGGCCTGCCGCCATATTTGCGGAAGATCGGCTCGGCCGCGCGCATGAACGGCAGCGGATCGTTGGCGGCATCGTGGTGGATGGCGATCGAACAGGTCGGCCTGTCGTAGAAGGGCGAAAGCCAGAACCGATCGGCCGCGACGCTGCGCACCTCCATCGGGAAATAGACCTCGGGAAAGCGCTTCTCGGTCAGTTCGATGATTTCGGCCAGCGCCTTCGGGCCCTCCTCGAAGGGAAGGTGATATTCCATTTCGTTGAATTTTGTCTGCCGGTCGCTGGCATAGACGTTGATCCAGTCCTGCACATAGTCCTCGGATGGCACTTTGGCGACGGCGCCCAGGATCAGCCGGCGGCGCAGCGACGGCAGCCAGGCAAGCGTAGTGCGCAGCCGGCGCAGCGTCCTCAACGAGCCCTCGTCATCCTCGGTCGGGCGTGCGGTGGTCGCCTCGGTGCTGAAATCACTGGCGATGAACTGCGCATAGCCGGAGAACGGAATGTAATAGAACTCGGCCGACCGGTGCGCGGTCATCATGGTCTCGAAATCGCGCAGCATGTCGGCGATGGGCAGCACCCATTTGCGTCGGCGCAGCCGGTAGGTCGGGATGTTGTTGAGCGTCACTTCGTTGAGGATGCCGAAAGCGCCGAGCGCGACGCCGATGGCGTGGATCATGTCCTGATCCCCAGCCCGACTGAAGTCACGGACCTTGCCAAGCCCGTCGACGATCTGCACCGTTTCCAACTGCGTGTGATAGGCGCCGAGCGTCGGTCCGGAGCCATGGGTGGCGGTTCCCAGTGCGCCGCCGATCGCCTGGCGGTCGATGTCGCCCATATTGGGCAGGCCCTGGCCGATGCCTTGAAGGATGTGCATCAGCGAACCGAGCCGCGTCCCTGCCCGCACGCGCGCCTGATGCTTTTGCGCGTCATGCGAGACCAGGCCTTCGAGCTTCTCGAGCGACAGGATCGTGCCCTGCGATTTCACCAGCGGCGTGAAGGAATGACCGGCGCCGACGACGCGGACGGGACCAGGTGCCGTGCGAATGAGATCGCCGAGTTCGCCGGCATCGGCGGGGCTGGCGATCAGCCGTGGCTCGGCGGTGACAAAGCCGGACCAGTTGCTCCAGGTTTTCGACATGGCGCTCACGCAACAATCCGGCGGCGCCGCGCCACCAGAATGAACAGGCCGAGCAATGCCACGCTGGCGACAGCGCTGGCGGCGGCGAATTCCGGCACCGGGCGAAAATCCTTGCCGTCGATGAGCAGCGACGCCGCGACCGGACCGATCGCCAGGCCAAAGAGTTGGGCGGCCGGCACCAAAAGCACGGCGGTGCGCGTCTCGTCGGCGGTGATCGCCAGCCGGATCTGGTAGGGCACGATGAACAGGAGGATGAAACCAATCATCAGGGCTGTGACCCAGAAGGTGTTGAGATCAGGTCCGCCGGCGAGCACGAGCGAAGCGACGACCGCGACGGCGCCAATGGCTGCGATGGCGATGCGATAGTCGATGCGCGCCTCGAACACGGTCGCCGTCGTCGCGCCCAGCACCTGCACCGCGAGGCTGGCCGAGACGATCAGGCCAACGGTGCGATCGTCGATCCCGAATTGCGCGCCGAGCGGCTCGAGAAAGGCCCACACCGCGCCGAAGAACATGAAGTAGCAGAAGACCGACAGCAAAGCGGTGATCGAGGGAACCGTCAGCACATTGGCCAGATCCTCCTCCTTCGGCAGATCGGCGTAGTCAGCGGGAACAATGAAGGCGATCACGAGCGACAGGACGCAGACGACCGCGAGGCTGAAGAAGCCGCCGGCCGATCCGGCGGCGGGGATGACATAGAGCGCCAGCAGCAACGCCAGGGCGCATTGCGCCAGGGTCTGCATGGTGACGAAATAGCCACCGATGCGTTCGGCTCGCCGCGAACGGGCGATCAGTTCGGTGGCGACCGCAACCAGGCCGCCCTCGGCGAGACCAGCCAGGGCACGTGCGGCCATCAATGTGCCGGCCCCGGCGGCATAGGCCGTCCATATGTTCGCCAGCGCCAGC
Organism: Mesorhizobium sp. B283B1A; assembly: GCF_020165735.1. Classification (NCBI taxonomy): domain Bacteria; kingdom Pseudomonadati; phylum Pseudomonadota; class Alphaproteobacteria; order Hyphomicrobiales; family Phyllobacteriaceae; genus Mesorhizobium; species Mesorhizobium sp. B283B1A. The sequence goes on along the minus strand of NZ_JAIUIQ010000001.1, from coordinate 120,673 downwards.
AGCAGCAGCAGAACCGCACTCTTCCAGCGCATGTTGTGGGCGGACAGCAGCATCGCCACGATCGCCGAGCCGATGGCGATGGCGATCATCTCGGCGGTGGCAACCAGCGCCAGTTCATCGCCGCTGACATGGCCCTCGGTATAGAGGGCGCCGAGCAGCACGGGCTGCAGCCCAAGGATCAGCAGGCCGACCGACCCGATCCACAGAGCCGAGGCAAGCTGCCCGCCGGTCGGATTGCCGACCAGCCAGTCGCCATTGCCCTTGTGTCCGGTGTCCTTGTGTCCGGTGCCCGTGTGGCCGGTGCCGGTGTGGCCGGTATTTGTCGAAGCCAAAGGCGCCTCCCAACGTCCTTGCCGCGCGGCAAAAAAACTGACAATCTGTCAGGATTCCAGAAATTGATACTTGATCATATTTGTTGTCAACCAGAATTTGGAAACGCGCGCGAAAGACCAGTGCATGGTTGAAGCAAGGCAGACGGTGATCGAACCGAGGCGCAGGCCCAAGCAGGAGCGCAGCCGCGAGCGCATCGACGCTATCCTGTCGACGACCATGCGGCTGATCGGCGAGAAGGGCATCGATGCCGTCACCATGAAGGAAGTCGGCATGCTGGCGGGCGGGCCGATCGCCACCGTCTATCACTACTTCCCCAACAAGTCGGCGATCCTGGCGATGCTCTATGAGCGTTTCTCCGAAGTCAGCCGCGCGCGGCTGTCAGCGATTGTCGCCGATGTCCGGGAAGCCAAGGACATCATCGTGGCGGCCGACCGGTTGCTCGACGACTATCGCGGCCGCGTTGCCGGCGATCCGGCAATCCAGGATCTGCAGAACGCCATCCAGGCCGACAAGGCGCTCAAGAATCTCGACATCGCCGAGACCCGGCATCAAGCGAAGATGTTCTGCGACCGCGTCATCGCCTTGCTCGCGCCGGACAAGCACGAGCAGTTCGAACGCATGGTTCTCTTGATCTTCCAGCTCGCCGGTGGCGTGGTGCGGCTGGCGCTCGCGCAAGGCGAAGCCGAAAGCCGCCGGACCATCGAGGATTACCGGTCGATCATCCACACCCAGTTGCGGCTGTTTTTATAGCCCTGTGTTTTTGTAGCCTTGGCGATCTGTAGCCCTGGCGATCATCAGCAAGCTGCCGCGAATGAGAGGTGTCGGGGCGCAAGCATCAGGACGCCCGCTATGCGAGCTGGCGGACAAGGCCTTCGAAGCCGTCGGCAAGATTGGCATTGCCGGCGGCGAGAAACGCGGAAAGATTGCGGGCGCCACCGGGCGTCTTGTTGGCGTCAAGCAGCACCGCCCTGCCCTCATGCATGACGAAATCGAACTTTCCGTAGTCAAAGCCAAGCCGGCGCCTCAGAGCGCGAAGCTCCTCGGGAACCGGAACCGGCTCACGGCGGACCGTGTCGTCGCCTTTGACGAGGCTCTGCGGCGAGACGTGGCGGGTGCAGCGCTCGCGCTCGCCGCAGAATATCCAGAAGCGGGCTCCAAAGCCGTCCGGTTCCGGCTCGGGAATGAATTTCTCGACGACGAGATCGCTGCGGTCGAAGACCGCCGGCGCAACCTCCGAAAGGGATGCATAGACGCGATAACCCTCGACAGGCTCGACGCCGGGAAACGGCTTCGGCTTTCCGGCACGCAGCGATCGCCGGTTGAGCGTCTGCTCCCGCATCCCGAGATTGTTGAGATTGCTCTTGACGATGACCGGCCCTGGCCAGTCGTCGTCCTTGCCGATCGCCGCGCCACTGATGCGTCGCTTGGAGATGTCGGCGGCCCCAATGTTCAGGCAGAAGGGAAAAGCGCGTGCGTATTCGACATATTCGGGTGGCGTCACGGTCGCGTCGACGTGCAGCACCGCTATATCGGCCTCCGGCTTTGCCGACGTTCCGGGGATTATGCGGACGGAATGTCCGCGTCGCTTCAGTTCCTCCAGCAGATCGAACAGCATGTAGGGGCTGTCGCGGCGAAACAGCGGCCCGCGCCGGCGTTCGAACCTGTCGAACTCATGCGTAATTACCGCGATGCGCGTCATGCTTCCCCCGCTTGGTCTCTTTAACGTCCTCTATTATAGCTGCCAATACAACGCGGGCTTGGGGCTGTGGATGACCGACCATTGGAATACCATTCGAAGGCATTGGCAGTTGCTCGGGCCACCGTTGCGGCCGCCAGCGGAAGCGGTTGAGGCCTATGAGCGTGAGCTCGACCTTTCGAAGGCGCACGTCATTCTGCTCGGCGTGACGCCGGAACTCGCCGGGCTCGGGACGACGATGACGGCCGTCGATGAATCGTCCGACATGATCGCCGGTATCTGGCCAGGCGACACCGCGTTTCGAAAGGCGATCAACGGCGACTGGCTGGACTTGCCGGTACCGAACACAAGCGTCGATGCGGTGATCGGCGACGGCTGCCTGTCGACGCTCGGCCTTTCAACCGCGCGCCGGGCGCTGTTTGCGGCGATCGCCGGCGTACTGCGCACCGACGGCCGGGCGGGACTGCGTCTCTTTGCCGGTCCCGAAACACCGGACGAGCCGGCGGCGGTGCGGGCGCTTGCACTCTCGGGCGGTGTCTCGACCTTCCACGAACTCAAATGGCGCGTCGCCATGACCGCGACGGGCGATGCGCCCGACCATGCCATTCCGGTCAGGACGATCGCGGAAAGGTTCGACGCACTGTTTCCTGACCGCAACGAGCTTTCGGCTCGCACAGGCTGGGACCTGCCAACCATCGGCACCATCGATGCCTATCGGAACTCGCCGGCCATCTACACCTTCGCACCGGCGACTACACTAGTGAGCGAGGCGGGAGCGTTTTTTGGTGATGTTCGCATCGCTTTGACCGGGAGCTATGGGCTTGCCGAGCGATGCCCGCTGTTGGTGCTGCGGGCGCCAAGACACTGAAGGCGCCAAGACACTGAAGTTAGCAGGACGGCGCTCAAGCCGGGGCAGGCACAACCCAGGCTTTCTAAAATCGTGCGGCAGCATGAGAAAAATTTCGCTCGCATCGCGGCCTTCGCCCGCCTTGACTCTCGCCAGCCGTCAGCCTATTTCAGCGCCACGTTAGCACTCGCCTTTGGTGAGTGCTAATCACAGGGCCCGGCGCCGCCGGGCTTTGTTGTTGTCCGGCTTCGCCGGATGGAGGAACTGTTTCTCACCGTTCTCATCGAGGAAGAAAAAATGGCAAAGTCGAAGTTCCGCCCGCTTCATGACCGCGTGGTCGTTCGCCGGGTCGAATCCGAATCCAAGACCGCTGGCGGGATCATCATCCCGGATACGGCAAAGGAAAAGCCGCAGGAAGGCGAGATCATCGCCGTCGGCTCCGGTGCTCGTGACGAAGCCGGCAAGCTGGTCCCGCTGGACGTCAAGGCTGGCGACCGCATCCTGTTCGGCAAGTGGTCGGGCACCGAAGTCAAGCTCAATGGCGAAGACCTTCTGATCATGAAGGAATCCGACATCATGGGCATCATCGGCTGATCATCGGCCTCACCGTCAACTGAATTCCGGGCTTACCCCAAGCCCCTGCCAGGAGCTAAAAAATGGCTGCCAAAGACGTAAAATTCTCCCGTGATGCCCGCGAGCGCATGCTGCGCGGCGTCAACATCCTCGCCGACGCGGTGAAGGTCACGCTCGGCCCCAAGGGCCGCAACGTCGTCATCGACAAGTCGTTCGGTGCCCCGCGCATCACCAAGGACGGCGTCACCGTCGCCAAGGAAATCGAGCTTGAGGACAAGTTCGAGAACATGGGCGCGCAGATGGTCCGCGAAGTCGCTTCGAAGACCAACGACATCGCCGGCGACGGCACCACGACCGCGACCGTCCTGGCCCAGTCGATCGTCCAGGAAGGCCACAAGGCCGTTGCCGCCGGCATGAACCCGATGGACCTGAAGCGCGGCATCGATCTGGCCGTGACCGAAGTCGTGGCGGCGCTTGGCAAGGCTGCCAAGAAGATCAAGACCTCCGAGGAAGTTGCCCAGGTCGGCACGATCTCGGCCAATGGCGACGAGTCGGTCGGCAAGATGATCGCGGAAGCGATGCAGAAGGTCGGCAACGAAGGCGTCATCACGGTTGAAGAAGCCAAGACCGCCGAGACCGAGCTCGAAGTCGTCGAAGGCATGCAGTTCGACCGCGGCTACCTGTCGCCCTACTTCGTCACCAATGCCGACAAGATGGTTGCCGAGCTCGAGGACGTCTACATCCTCCTCCACGAGAAGAAGCTCTCCAACCTGCAGGCCATGCTGCCGGTTCTCGAAGCCGTCGTGCAGACCTCCAAGCCGCTGCTCATCATCTCGGAAGACGTCGAAGGCGAGGCCCTGGCCACGCTGGTCGTCAACAAGCTGCGTGGCGGCCTGAAGATCGCCGCCGTCAAGGCTCCGGGCTTCGGCGATCGCCGCAAGGCCATGCTGGAAGACATCGCCATCCTCACCGGTGGCCAGGTCATCTCGGAAGACCTCGGCATCAAGCTCGAGAACGTCGGCCTCAACATGCTCGGCCGCGCCAAGAAGGTGTCGATCTCCAAGGAGAACACCACCATCGTCGACGGCGCCGGCAAGAAGGCCGAGATCCAGGGCCGCGTTGCCCAGATCAAGCAGCAGATCGAAGAGACCACTTCGGACTACGACAAGGAGAAGCTGCAGGAACGTCTGGCGAAGCTCGCCGGCGGCGTTGCGGTGATCCGCGTCGGCGGTGCGACGGAAGTCGAAGTCAAGGAAAAGAAGGACCGCGTCGATGACGCCCTCAACGCGACCCGCGCGGCCGTGGAAGAAGGCATCGTTGCAGGCGGCGGCGTTGCCCTGCTGCGCGCTTCGGCCAACATCAAGGCCACCGGCGTCAATGCCGACCAGGCCGCCGGCATCAACATCGTGCGTCGTGCGCTGCAGGCTCCGGCCCGCCAGATCGCGGCCAACGCCGGTGCGGAAGCTTCGATCGTTGCCGGCAAGATCCTTGAGAACAAGGGCGCGACTTTCGGCTACAACGCCCAGTCGGGCGAATATGGCGACATGATCGCCATGGGCATCGTCGACCCGGTCAAGGTCGTGCGCACCGCTCTCCAGGACGCGGCCTCGGTCGCCGGCCTGCTCGTCACCACCGAAGCCATGATCGCGGAGGCTCCGAAGAAGGAGTCGGCTGGCGGCGGCGGCATGCCTGGCGGCATGGGCGGCGGCATGGGCGGCATGGGCGGCATGGATTTCTAAGAAATCCATAAAGCACGCCCATGAACTCACATTGCTCAAGCCCGCAAGCGGGCTTGAGTGGCGGCATGGATTTCTAATCCACGCTTCCATCAGCCTTCAGATACGGAAAGGGCGGCAGCGATGCCGCCCTTTTTGCTTACATGCTTCCTGATCGCCGCCCTTCGATGCCCTCAGACGGTTGTATCCGCGCGTTGCCGTGCCTCCCCAGCCAGCACGGCGCCTTCAATCAGTGCCGCGACCTCGTCGGCCACCGCCTTCAATGGCGCGCGGTCGCGGGTGGCGCGCGCGATCACCATCAGCCCTTCCAGAGATGATTCGACCAGCAGCGCCAAGGCATGCGCGCGACGCTCGGGCACCCCTGCCCTGACGAAGGCATCTCGCAGCAAGCCTATCCACTGCTCGAAGGCCGAGCGGCACAGTTCGGCAAGCTCGGGCACGTCGCTTGGCGAGTCCAGCACGACCGGCGCGATCGGGCAGCCGAGCGAGAACTCATTCTCTTCGAGCATATGTCCCACCGACTGATAGATGTGATGGACGGCGACCGCGGGGTCGCGTTCGGCTGCCAAAGCCGCGCCAAGCCTCTCGGTGACGTCGGCAACGCTATCGCGCGTCACCTCGATCACCAGTTGGTCCTTGCCGCCGGGAAAATGGAAGTAGAGCGAGCCGCGCGGCGCGCCGCTGGCGCTCAATATGTCGTTGAGCGAAGTGCCGTGATAGCCGCGCTGCCTGAGCAGCAGTCCAGTCGTTTCGAGTATGCGGGCCCGTGTATCGTTCGCCATGTCAACCTCTGTCAGCAGCGATCATTATAGGCCTTGCATCGAATATGACAATCGGTCTACATAATATGTAGATCAGTCTATATATTCGAGAGACCGACATGCAAAGCTATCGCCTTGAAGGGTCCGCGGGAATCGAAAGCCTGGTGATGCGCGACGAGCCGCGGCCGGAGCCAGGACCTCATGAAATCATGGTGCGCGTTCGCGCCGCCTCGCTCAACCGGCGCGACACGATGATCCTCAACGGCACCTATCCGCTGACGCCGCGCCGGGGCATCGTGCCGCTGAGCGATGGCGCCGGTGAAATTGTCGCCATCGGCAATGAAGTCACTCGCTTCGCCGTTGGCGACCGCGTCACCGGCAGCTATTTCGCACGCTGGATCGACGGCCGCATAAACGCCGGTCTCATCGACCAGCTCGGCTGCACGCTGGACGGTATGCTGGCCGAATATGCGGTCCTCGACGAACAATGGGCCGTACGCCTGCCCGATCATCTCGACTGGCATGAAGCGGCGACCCTGACCTGCGCCGGCGTCACCGCCTGGAATGCAGTGACGGGCGCCGGGATGCCGAAGCCTGGCCGGTGGGTTCTGGTCATCGGCTCCGGTGGCGTCTCGCTGTTTGCGCTGCAGTTCGCCAAGCTGCTCGGCTGCCGCGTCGCGGCTGTCACCTCGCGCGGCGCGAAGGCCGACAGGCTGCGGGCGCTGGGTGCCGATCTTGTGATCTCGACATCGGAGATGGCCGAATGGGGTGCGACGGTCCGAGACCAGACCGGCGGCATCGACCTTGTCGTTGAAACCGGCGGCCCGGCGACATTCGTGCAATCGCTGATCGCAAGCACACTCTACGGGCACATCGTGCTGCTGACGCTGCAGGATGCACGAGGCAGATCGATCGAAATGCCCGCGGCCCTCTACCAGCGCAGCCTCGCAACCATCAGCCGCCTTTTCGTCGGCAGCCGGACCAACCTCGAGGCCATGCTGCGCGCGGTCTCGCAGCACGGGTTGCGGCCGGTCATCGACAAGAGCTTTGCCTTTGCCGAGGCCGGCGACGCGTACCGTTATTTCCAGCAAGGCGACGTCTTCGGGAAGGTCACCATCGACGGCGCCTGATCCCGACTTCTCACAATCAAACAAGGGAGAGCAGACCAATGACAATTCGTGAAGCTTCGGCCAAATGGCAAGGCTCGCTGAAGGAAGGTTCGGGCCGGTTGCGGCTCGGCAGCGGTGTCTTCGAAGGCGCCTATTCCTTTCCGTCGCGTTTCGAGAACGGTCCAGGCACCAACCCGGAGGAGCTGATCGCCGCGGCGCATGCCGGCTGCTTCTCGATGGCGCTGAGCGCCGTCCTCGGCAGCGAGGGCCACACGGCCCAAACTATCCACACGACAGCCAAGGTGCATCTCGGGGCGACCGCGGCCGGACCGACGATCACCCATATCGAACTCGAGACTGAGGCAAGTGTCGCCGGGCTGGGCGCGGACGATTTCGAGAGGCTGGCGCAGTCGGCCAAGGCAGGCTGCCTCGTCTCCCGGGCACTGGCAGGTGTCGCCACGATCACGCTGAAGGCGACCCTCGTCGACGCCGCCATCGATCACGGAACGAACGGAGCCAACCAATGACCAGGGAACTCATCATCGACCTCGCCACGGCAAAGCTCTCCGGCCAAACAGCCGAAATCATGCGGCGTTACAACGACGTGTTCCAGCGTCGCGATCCATCGGCGCTCAACGAACTGGTGGCGCAGGACTGCGTGATCGAGAACACCACGCCGGCGCCGGACGGCGCCCGCCGCGCCGGCAAGGCCGCCTGCGTCGAACTGTGGTCGGCGATCGCCACCGGACCCGGCACGCGCTTCGACATCGAAGAGACTTTCGTGGCCGGCGACCGTGCCACGATCCGCTGGCGCTACTGGATGGCCGACGGCCATTCGGTGCGCGGCGTCAACCTCATGCGCGTCGCCGACGGACGGATCATCGAGGCGATGGGCTATGTAAAGGGATAGCGCGCCCTGAACAGGGATATCCGGTTTTCGGTCCGGAATTGCGTATGAACAAGCACGGAGCAGCGGGACTGAACCGCTCCTGGTGGCGCTACCGATCGGCTAGCGCCAGCTTGGCGCCGAGCATGACGAAGGCTCCGGCAAAAGTCCTGCGCATCCAGGTCAGCACCATGGGCCGCGACACGACATGGCTGCGGATCGAGGCGGCGAAGATGCCGTAGCCGACGAAGACCACGAAGGTCAAAAGCATGAAGACGGAGCTGAGCTCCAGCATCTTCGACAGCGCGTTCGGTTCGGTGGTGCTGACGAATTGCGGCAGGAAGGCGAAGAAGAAGATCGACAGTTTCGGGTTGAGCACGTTGACGAGGATGCCGGTGGCGATCACCTTGCCGGCCGAACGCGGCGCGACATTGTCCTCGACGCTCAGGCCGCCCTTCTCCTTCAGCGTGTTCCAGGCCATGTAGAGCAGATAGGCGACGCCGAGATATTTCAGCGTCTCGAAGGCGACCGCGCTGGTGTGCAGCAGCGCCGCAAGGCCGGTGATGGCGGCCGCCATGTGCGGGATGATGCCCAGCGTGCAGCCGAAGGCAGCAATGATCGAGGCCCGCCCACCGCGCGAAAGTCCGGCGCTCAGCGTGTAGAGAACGCCGGTGCCGGGCGAAGCCACGACGATCAGCGACGTCAACAGGAATTCGATGCTCACGATGATTTCCTCCGGCAGCCTGCCCGGCCAGGAAGGTACCGGGCCGCGGGGCCGCGCACAAGCGGGGGAGATCGGCAGTTACACGGGCAATTCTAGAAGATCGGCAATCCGTGTTCGCGGCGCGCCATCAGGCACTCCGCGTCGCCGGGCATGCAGGCGCGGCAGACGTCTGGCCGGACATCGTAGATGCCGCAAGCCGTCGCCTTGCCGACTTCGCCGGACAGGGCCGAGCAGCGCACGCCGTCGCAGCGCATGCCGGACAGGTCAGCCGCTATATATTTTTCCGGGATGCGGTCGAGCTGCGCGTCATCCTCGGTGGAAAAACGCGGCCATTCGGCCGAGTAGGAGCAGCAGGCGCCGCAGCTCTGGCAGTCGAAGGCAGGCACCCGCGAGCCGCACGGTGCGAGCGCGGCAAGGTCATGATCGGCGTCGCGCGGCAAGGCGCTATTTCTTCTTGCCTGCCTTGCCGCGGGGCGTCTCGGCCGGCGACTTGAACAGGTCGGTCGCGGTGTCGGCCGGGTCGGTTTTCGGCGCGGCGGCCGGCTTGGCCGGCTTTACTGCGGCGACCGGCGCCGCAGGCTGGTCCTTGGCTGAGAATTTTATGGCCATGTCAGTCCTCGTCGGCGAAACGCGATGATGGTGCGCGCGGATTGCGCAAGCGGCCGATCAGTGCCGAAACCGCCGTGATGTTCATTTCCTCGGGCGACCAGTTCTTTGCCGCCTCGATGTGGTGGGGCGCCAGTTCGCGATGCGTGCTGCCGCTGTAGGCGGCGTCCTGATAAGTCACCCGCTCATGGGTCTTGGCGTCTTCGCGGACATATTCGATCAGGTAGTTCGGGCACTCGGCACGGCCGCGCACACCGACGCGCACCTGGGCATCGCCATGGGCGCGTTTGCAGCGCTCGAGCTTTTCCAGCACACGCCGGACATATTCGACGGGCTTGTCGAGCCCTTCGACCATGTCGGCGATGGTCGCGTCGGCGGCGATCGGCGTTGGCGGTACGCGCTTCGTGGCCATCAGCGTTTTCCAGCCCGTTTCGGCAATGCCGGGCGCGCCGCGGCCGCGGCCATCTCATCGGCTTCCTTTTCCAGGCGCAGTTCGCGCAAGCGTGCCGTCTTGGCCTCACGCGCCTCACTGACGGCATCGCGCTCGGACATGATGCGGTTGAGCGACATCGACTGGGTTTGCGTCTTGCTGAACAGCGACACCGCCGGATCGGCGGCTGTCTTCGAATGGGCGGTCAAAATCTTTCTCCTGTCAGGAGCCTGGTGCCGATAGGGCGAGACCGGGTCTTCGGTCAGGACCACGCACTGCTGGAGCGTCCCTTAGCACGTTCAGCACGATGCGCAGCGCATTTTCGGCGGCAACAAGCGTAAAATGAAAAAGGCCAGGCACCGCCTGACCTTCCGTGGGGAGCACCGCGCATCCACGCGCATCCAGATGGATGCACAGGCTGGATGTACAGGAACACTCCTCTCATGCGCATGATGTGCCTTGGAAACTCAGGTCTCCGTGGCCAAGCGCCAGAATTCGCCACTCAACGGTGCCAGTACATCCGTGGTCACCGGGAGGGCCGAATTCTTTTTTCAGGCCGCCTTCAACTGGTCGGCGGACATCTTGCCCGACTTGTTGTCGCGGACCATCTCGTAGCCAAGCTTCTGGCCCTCGACGATGTCGCGCATGCCGGCGCGCTCTACGGCCGAGATGTGGACGAAAACGTCGGCCGAGCCGTCGTCAGGCTGAATAAAACCAAAACCTTTGGTGGCGTTGAACCATTTAACTGTGCCGGTGCTCATAAACGAACCCTTTCCATGGCAAATATTCGCTAATCGCGGTGCGAATGCACAACGATTTTGTCTCGATTTTTGATGGGGAAGTTCGTCAAAGGCGCGCATTCGGGCGCGGATAACAAAAGTCAGTCAAACAAATATCGACATGTTTCTTGTAGACTTCTTTTGGCGGCGAGTCAATTTCTGGTTTTTCAGCGGCCCGAATTCAATTTTGGGTTGCTCGGTGCATCGGCCTCAACTGGCGAACCGGCTGAACGATCGTGCGTTCATTTTCCCGAAAAAAACGCACCACGCCCGGAACCAATTCCACACCGGCGCATTTCAATGGTGTCGGCAATCCTAGAGAGAAATCTCGGGAATGCCGACAAAAGGACGCCTCCCGCACGATAAAAGGTGCGAGGGGCGTTCTTGTATGTGCCGGGTCCCGCCGATCGGCGGCAGGAAATCGTCATGGCAACCGAGGCCCGAACGCGCCACCGGATCGCCGGCGGTCACGGTCCCTGCCCCGCGCTGCGGTTCAGCGCTCCTGATCGGTCGGGCGGATGAGGATTTCGTTGATGTTGACGCGCGGTGGCTGGCTGACGGCGTAGAGGATGGCGTTCGCAATATCGTCGGCGGTCAGCGCTTCCAGGGTGGCGAGGCGCTGGTCGAGGCCGGCCTTCATGGCGGGATTGGTGATATGGTCGCCAAGCTCGGTGCGCACCAGGCCGGGTTCGATGACGGTGACGCGGACCTTGTCGACATAGACCTCGCGGCGCAGCGATTCCGAGAAGGCGACGACACCAAACTTGGTTGCCGCGTAGCCGCTGGCACCCGGATTGGCGACGCGGCCGGCGACCGAGGATACGTTGACGACATGGCCCTTGGCGGCCTTGAGGTGCGGCAATGCCGCCTTGGTGGCGGCCATCAGGCCGATCAGATTGAGCTCGATCATGCGGCGCCAATCATCGAGGTCGGCTTCGGCCGCCGGCGACAGCAGCATGACCCCGGCATTGTTGACGAGAATGTCGAGCCGGCCCCATTCGGAGACAACCTTGTCGACCATGGCGGTGATGTCGCCGCCCTTGGCGATGTCAGCTTCAACGGCGAGAGCCTTGCCGCCAGCCTTCTCGATGCGGCCAACCAGCATGTCGAGGCGATCGGCGCGGCGGGCGGCGACCGCCACCTTGGCGCCGGCGGCGGCAAGCGCCGCCGCGGTCGCCTCACCGATGCCCGACGAGGCGCCAGTGACGAGCGCGACCTTGCCCATGAGAGGGGAATTAGAGGATGTCATGATGGATCTTCTCCAGATGCCCGGCCCACCCCTTCAGATAGGCCGCGCGAACGTTTCTGGAAGCCCAGCCCTATGGCGAGGCTATTCGTCCGGCCCGGGTTCCGGCCACGTCTCCTTCGCCGCTTCGGCATACCAGTGCCGCATCGCAGGCGTTGCCAGCACGGCGTCGACATAGGCCTTGGTGTCGGCCGCCAGTACGCCGCCATAAGTGTCGAAGCGGGTGACGACCGGCGCATACATGGCATCGGCGGCGGTGAAATGGCCAAACAGAAACGGGCCGCCCTTGCCGTATTTTTCACGACACTCGCGCCACAGCGCCTCGATGCGGGCGCGTTGCGCCTCGCCTTCGGCGTCGAGCGGCTTATGAACCTTGGGCCGGCGCAAATTCATCGGCCAGCCGTAGCGAACCTCGCGGAAACCAGAATGCATCTCGGTCGCCACCGAGCGCGCCAGCGCGCGGGCGCCAAGGTCGTCCGGCCAGAGTTTTTTCTGCGGGTAGAAGTCTGCAAGATATTCAAGGATGGCAAGGGTTTCCCAGACGATCCTTCCGCTGTGATTCAAAACCGGGACCTGACCGGTCGGCGACACTTTCGCCAGATTGGCGGCCGTCTCCGGCGTACGCAGGCGCACAAAACCTTCCTCGAACGGGATCTCCAGATGCCTCATCGCCAGCCATGGCCGCAGCGACCATGAGGAGAAGCATTTGTTGCCGATGTAGAGCGTGAATTCCGCCATTTTTCTCCCCGCGCACGATTGTCCAAACCCGATGCGTATTCACAGCCTAGCCTGCCGGCCTTTCGCCAGGAAGCGACGGTGCGACCTGATCTGCCGGCCGAACGACGCCTGGAACCCAAGCGGGATCTGTCCGTTGGCTTGCCGCGGATGAATTCGTTCGAATTCAAAACCCAATTCCTTCGAATTCAAAACCCGGGAGATGTGGAAATGGTGAACAAGGATCAGGTCGCAGGCGTGGCCAAGCAGGTCAAGGGTTCGGTCAAGGAGGCCGCCGGCAAGGCGACCGGCAACAGGCAGACCCAGGCCAGAGGCATGGCCGACAAGGCCACCGGCAAGGTGCAGAAGGCCTACGGCGACATGAAGGAAAAAATCAAGAAGGCGCTCTGACCTTTTCGGATGGCTGCATCGACTGTCATGTGCTCCAGCCTTTGCTGAAGGCGTTGGTGAAAGCGACCTCGCCATGGTCATCGATCGCCTCGCCAAGCGCGACGTCCATGCCGTCGCTGGTCAGCCTGGCGACGGCGAAACCTCCCATATAGGCGGCCTTCGGCTTGAACAGGTCGAGCCCGTCGCGGTGATAGATCAGCGGCGTGGCGTGCTGGTGGCCGTGGAAGATGGCGACGACATTGTAGCCCTTCAGCGCCGCCAGCAGCGCCTGCCTGTCGGCTTCGCCCCACCAGTGCGGCGCGCCGGCGCCGTCATCGTCGTAGGTTCTCTTGGCGGCATCCCAACGCTCGATCGAGAATGTGTCCCAGCCATAGTGCTGGAACAGGATGACGGGGCGACCGTCCGCCGCGTAGGTCGCCAGGTCCTGCTTCAGCCATGGCAGGCTGCTTTCGGCGCCGTGGCCGGTATCACCGGCGAAACGATGGGTCTGGACGAGATGCAGGCCGCCCCAGTCCCAGGAATAGCAATCGGTGTCGACATCGTAGCTGGTGGCCGGCGCGGGCGGCTTGAAGAAGACGCCGGCACGGTGGTTGACCTCGACATAGTCGCGCATTTCGCGCCGATACCAGTCGACATGGTGCGGCGGCCCGTTCTGGTCGAGATCATGATTGCCGAGACCGACATAGACCGGCATGTGAACGCGATCGGGGCCGACACCTTGCTGGTAGCGCTGGCTGAACTGCAGGAGCTGCGTGCCCTCGCTCGGCTGGGTGATCTGGCCGCCGCCGTCGTCGGTGATGTCGCCGCCAACGACGAGGCCGAGCGGCGTGCCGATGCGGCTGCCAGCCGAACGCAGGCCGGTGGCGACGCCGTCGATTTCGGCGGGCCAGTCCTTGTCGCCGATGGCGTTCAGCGCCGCTACATTGCGCAGCAATGCCGCGTCGGTCTTGCCTTCCTGCTGGCAGTTGGGGCTCAAACCGCTGGCCATGCGGCAGGCATGGATATCGGCGATGAACAGGAAGGTGGCGTCGATGGGCTGGACGCGTTGCCCGGTCTGACCGAGCGCCGGGCGTGACAGCACGCCAGCCGCGGCAAAACCGGCGGCCCGCGCTAGGAAGCAGCGTCGTGAAAGCAATGCCGGCGACAGTCGATTCATCATCGGGGAATTTCAGCACGGAGAGCGGGCGGCCGTCCAGCGCCTCTCCTTGCAGCCGAGCATCGACATAGGTTCATGGGTCTGGCATGTCTAACCCTCAACTTGCGCGAGCAGAGGAGGACGAAATGAAAACCGCACCGATCTGCGTGATCCTTGCCGCGATCGTGATCCCGTCCGCGAGCACCGCGCATGCCGCCGGTTGCATCGACGCAAAGTCCGCCAAGAATGGCTTCATCCTGGCGAGGCCCGGCATCCAAAGCGAGTTTCGGCCCGTAGCCGGCGGAATGGTCTCCGTCGTCAACACCTACGCTTCGCAATCACCACAGAAGCAGTTCCTGTTTGCCGGCCTGATCGAGGTGTTTCGCGACAGCGACACCGGCCGGCTGGCGATGATCCCATTTTCCGACCTGCGAAAACTGTTTCCGCTGAAAACGGGGACCAAAGGCACGATCGAGTTTGTCGAGCTGTCGCCCAGCAAGCAGCCGAAGAGCACCAAGACGCTGACGCTGGTGGTCAAGGGCAAGGAGACGTTCAGCCTGGGCGACTGCAAATACAATGTGCTCGCCGTCCAGGAGACCTTCAAGAGCGGAGCAGGCGAGACGCTCGATGCCTATACCGCGCTCTATGCACCCGATCTGCAAGCCGCCCTCGCCCGGCGCTACGATGAAGGCACCAGCAAGAAATCGGTGAACGGCTACGAGACGATCAAACCGCTGGCCGAGTAAGGGATGCTAGCCGGGTAAGGAAGACTGGCCGAGTAAGGGAGACTGGCCGTAAGGGACTGGCCTCATGAGGTTCCGTACCGCCGCAGCACCCTGCGACGCCGCCTCGCTCCCGTCTCGCCCTGGGACGACTCACCATGAGACGGCTCGGCCTGGGAAGCGTCCCACTCCAACGCCGCCAGGCAATCGCGCAACGGGCCGGCGTCCTGCGCCGTCTTGGCCATCGACATGGCGCCCGAGTAGGTGGCGATCACCAGCGCCGCAAAGCGCTGGGGATCCATGCCCAGCTCCCTGCCCGCCTGCTGGTCGGCCCCGATCTTGTCGGCGATCGCCTGCCGCCATCCCGAAAAGATGCCGGCAAGGGCGGTGCGGAACTCCGGATCGGCAAGAGACAGTTCGTGCGCCAGGTTGTTGAGCGGGCAGCCGCGCACGAAACCCTGCTGTTCCAGTTCGGCCGCCACAGCCTCGAAGACGAGGCGCACGCCCTCGCGCACCGAGGCCGCAGCCTTGACCGGCATGATCCATGTCTCTTCGACCGCGGCTGCCACGCGCTCCTCGATCACCGCCAGCGCCAGCGCCTTCTTGGTCGGGAAATGGTGATGCAGCGCACCGCCGCTGACCCCTGCCGCCGCCATCAGATCGCCGAGGCTGGACGCGTGATAGCCGCGCACCTGGAACGCGACCTCGGCGACATCGAGCATTTTCCGGCGCATGCCCTGGGGGTCGTTGATGCGGTTGCGAGACCGTGGGCCCGGTCGAATGGTCATCTCTGCTGACATTGCCGGACAATAGCATGTTGACAAAACAGGACAACCGGTCTGTTTATAAACAGGATGATCACCCTGTTTTGGAGAAGAACGCGATGGACCTGCCCCTCAATGCCAAGCCGGAGCTTGCGGCATGCGCGTCGCCCGTCGTCGAGTTGCGGCAATACACGTTGAAATCGGGCCAGCGCGACACACTCATCGACCTCTTCGACAGCAAGTTCATCGAGGGCCAGGAAGACGCCGGGATGACCATTATCGGCCAGTTCAGGGATCTCGACCGTCCCGACATGTTCGTCTGGCTGCGCGGCTTCGACGATATGGAGACTAGGAAAGACGCGCTGACGGCCTTCTATGGCGGCCCGGTCTGGGCCGAACATCGGGACGCCGCTAACGCCACGATGATCGATTCAGACGACGTTCTGCTTTTGAAGCCGGCATGGCCGAGCGCGGGTTTCGATCTGTCGGGGTTGCAAAGGCCAGCCGCGGCGGAAGCCGGAAACCCAAACCCGCAAAGCGCTTTAGATACCCTCGTTGAGATTTCGATTCATCATTTGCGGCCAGGCACCGAAACCGGCTTCGCTGAGCGCTTTCGAACAGAGGCCGCCCCGCAGCTTGCCGCGAACGGCGCGCGCCTGCTCGGGGCGTTCATGACGGAGCGCGCCGAAAACACGTTTTCACGCCTGCCGGTTCGAACCGGCGAAAATGTTTTCCTGTCCGTCACCGGCTTCAAAAGCGAGGATGCCCACGCGCAATGCCAGACGACGCTTGCAGCCTCGCTCGGCTGGCAGGCTTTCCAGCGGGCCGTGGAACCGAGACTGTCAAAGCCGACGGACGTGCTGCGGCTTTCGCCAACCGGGCGATCGCTGCTCGGCACATCAGCGATTGCTTAATCCGGCTGTTTTATGCTGCCGACATCCAATCGGACGTCACCCATGCCGCAGTGGTTCATCGCAACGGTCTTCGGCCTGCTAGCCCTCGCGGCGGTCTGGGGCATATACAGATCGCTGTCCTCGGGCGTCGCCAATGATGGCATTTATCGTTTCGACGTCGATAAAAACCCCTTGGGCTTTGCCTTGGTGATCGCCAGCCGGACCCTCATCATCGCCTTCGCCGTGGCGGTGATCCTGCATGCGCTGGGCCTCATTGGCGACCCGGTGTCGATGCTTCGCTCACTATTCGGCTGAGTTCAGGCTTCGCCGAAGGTCCGGCCGACGGCCCTGGCGACAAAAGCCGGCTCCTCCCAATGCGGATTGTGGCCACAGGCCTCGGCGCGGACGAGGACGGCCTCGGGAAGAGCCCTGAGCAATGCCTGCTGGTGCGCCTCGCCGAACAGCGGGTCGCATGCGCCGGCGATGATCAGCGTCTCGGTCCGCACGGCTCGCGCCGCACCGCTCAGGTCGGCATGGCAGATCTCCTCCAGGATCGCGCGCCAGCGCGCCGCCGGCATCGCCGAGGCATCCTCCGCAAGACCAGCGAGAAAGGGCTGCGGCACGCCGGGCCGGCAGGCATGCCACCAGGCATAGAACGGGTCGGCCGGCGATATCGGGTCATGCAAGGCCTTAACGCCCGCGACCAGCGCATGATCGCGCGAGAAACCAGGCTTCACCGTGCCGGCCATGACCACCAGTCCCCCGACAAGCGCATCATGTCGCGCGGCCAATGCGATGGCCACCATGGCGCCCAGGGAATGACCGACGACGACGGGCCGGTCGAGCCGCAAACGCCCGATCAGCCCGGCGACGTCATCGGCAAAGTCGGCGATGGCGTAGCCCTTGCCTGCTTGCGATCCGCCGTGGCCGCGCAGGTCGGGCATGATCAGCCGGCGGCCGGCCAGATGCGGCGCAAGAAGCGAAAAGCTGCGGCTGGTGTCGGTGAAGCCATGCACCAGAAGCAGCGGCGGCTCGGCGCCCGCGATCTCGACATAGGCGATCTCGAGGTCGCCAACATCGACCAATCGCTTGCGGCCGGCCCAGGCGTCCTGTTCGGCCCCAGCGTCGGGCAAGGCATCCAGCGCGGCCGATCTCACAGGCCGAGCTTTTCCTTGACCGCGGCAAGGCCGGGCTTGCCGTCGAAAGTGGTGACGCCGGCGAGCCAGGCATCGAGGCGGCTCTTATTCAGCGTGACCGCCTTCAGCGCCCCATCCTCCGGCTTCATGCCGTCATTGATCAGGTAGCCCATGCCGACATTCTCGAAATCGATGTCGAAGGCGAGATTTTTCAAGAATTGCGCGACGTTCGGGCACTGATCCAGATAGCCCTTGCGCACCTGCGTCGTCACCGTGGCGGCGCCGAAATTCGGGCCGAAGAACTTGTCGCCGCCGGTCAGATACTTGAAATCGTACATGGTGTTCATCGGATGCGGCGCCCAGCCCTGGAAGACGATGAACTGCTTCTCCTTGATCTCGTAGCCGACCTCGGAGAGCATGCCGGCCTCGCTGGACTCGACCACGTGCCAGCCATCGAGGCCAAAGCTCGGATCGGCGATGGCGTCCATCATCAATTGGTTGGAGCCGGGCTCGATGCCGTACATCTTCTTGCCGAACTTGTCGGCGAACTTGTGCAGGTCGGCAATGTCCTTGACGCCGGCCTCCCAGACATAGGTCGGCACGGCGAAGGTGTATTTGGCGCCGACGAGATTGACGCGCACATTCTCGATCGAGCCATCCTTCTTATAGGGCTCGTAGTAAGTGACCATCGCCGGGTCCCAGTAGCCGAGGAACAGGTCGAGATCCCTGTTCTTCATGCCTTCGTAGATGACGTTGATGCCAAGCACCTCGCTTTGCGGCTGATAGCCGAGCGCTTGCAGCAGGACGTTGGCCACGCCCGTGGTGAAGGCAAGATCATTCCAGCCCGGTTCGGCCATGCGGACCGTCCTGCACTCCTCCGCTTCTGCCGCCTGGGCTGCCTGAGACGCCAGCGCCAACGCGGCAAGACACACGCCATTTGCAAGGATGCGCAACATTTCGGTTCTCCTCTTGTGACCAATTATTGTCGGATTGACCAATTGGTCTTTTTATTGTCCCACTGGTCAATGATTGATCTGACCGGACGAAAATGTCAACGTGGATTCGCCATGCATGGATCGAACCCGTGAAACTCAAGCGTCTCGGCGACATACGCCGCAAGGAATTGCGGCAGGCAGCCTTCGCCGTGCTGGAGCGCGAAGGCATTGCAGGTGCCACGCTGGAAAAGGTTGCCGCCCACGCAGGCGCCTCCAAGGGCATCGTGCTGCACTACTTCCGCAACAAGCAGGAACTGTTCGAGCATGCCATGCGCGAGGCCAATGCCGTCCTGCGCGACGCGGTGGTCACCCGGCTGCGCCAGGCGCGGACGCCGATGGAGCGCCTCGATGCCGTGATCGACGGCAATTTCGAGGAGCACCTGTTCCGGCCACCGCTATGCCATGCCTGGCTTTCGCTTTGCGCCGAGGTCCCGCGCGACGAGAAGCTGGCGCGCATCCAGAGGGTGCTTCACGCCCGCATGCGCTCGAACCTGTTGTCCGGCCTGCGCGGCCTTGCCCCGCCTGGAGATGCGGACGACATAGCGCTTGGCGTCACCGCGCTGATCGACGGGCTTTGGCTGCGGCTCGGCCTGCAACCAGGCAGCGTATCGCGCGAACAGGCGATCCGCCAGGTCAGGGATCTTGTCGCCGCGCGACTGGCCATGCACCGGCCTGCGGCCGTCGGCGCGTAAACCGGCTGGCTTGCCAGCCGGGCTGAGTTTCACCTCATGGGAACAGGCGCACGGTTAGATCGGCCAGCCGGTTGCGCGCTTGCGGTGCTGGAGACCGGATTTCAGATTGCCGCCGCCGGCGGCGTGATCCCCCAGGAGCTTCGCCCATGCCGCCACGGCCGCCGCGCGGGTCAGGCGGGTCTGCGCGAAGTGCTGCGCCTCCGTGGCTATTTCGGCTTCCCTCTTCGGATTGACGCGCAGCCACTCGATGCGTTCGGCCAGGTCCGACATGTCGCGCGCCACCGGGACATAGTGTCGAAACGGCTCGATATCGTCGAAAAACCATTCGCGCCATGGCCGATCCTGCAGCAGGACCACCCGTTTGGTGTGGAGCAGCATCTTGAGGCGGCCACTGTAGCCGGCGCCCTCGATGTCGATCATGTACCTGTACGTCGCGACCTGTTCCTCCATCGTCCTGAACCTGGTGGAATAGCGATTGACGGCGACGTCGTAGTTCGGCTCGGTGTCGTAAGCCTCCAGCAAGTCTGGCCGGGCTTTTGCGAGATCGACGACCCTTTTGCGGGCTTCGTTCATGCAGCGCCCCGCCCAGAACAATCTGTTGTCGCGCGGCGGCTCTTCCGATGCTGCCGCCATCGCTCGTGTCTTCTCATCATAGTCGTCGAACTTTGCGTCCGGCCATCCATCGAAAACGAAATCGGGCGCCGCCACCTCGCCATAGCCGTCGGCTTGGGAGAAGGCAAAGCGGGTGCGGAAACGGCGATGCCTTCTGCGGGACGGGGTGTCCCCGAGAAGCATGTAGAAAGGCGGCATGCTGCGGGCGCCAAGCGACGCCAATGCCTCGGCAATCAGCGTCAGGACCTGCACGTGCCGTTCAAGCCAGGCGGCACGGGAGCGCACGATGAGCTTCCCGTCGTCGAGGCGACAGTAGATTTCACCCCGATTGAGCCCGGGCAGAAAGCGCCGGCCGACCTCGACGACATCGACCGGCAAGGGAAGCTTTCGGTTCGCCATCTCGAGAGTAGCCATTTTCAACAATGCTCTTGCGGGATTCAACAATGCTTCTTGGGAAAGGTATTTCGATAGGAGACCCGTGGCGCTTCACTTGAAACTGCACGACCGCTCGGTCAAGCCGGCTATCCTGTTCGCCCCTCCGAAGCAAGCCGCAGGGCCGGCGGCGATCGAAGTTCATACCGTGGGATAGGCCGCTGGGTTGACCACTGCCGCGACTATGCGGTGCTCTTGGGCTGGCCAAGGCTGCTTTGGAGCGTTCCCATGAAACTTCGCAACAAGCGCGCGCTGGTGACCGGCGGTTCGGACGGCATCGGCCTTGCGATCGCCGAGGCGTTCCTGCGCGAGGGCGCCGATATGCTGATCGTCGGGCGCGACGCCGGCAAGCTCGAAGCCGCTCGCGACAAGCTGATGGCTCCCGGCCCTGTCGGCACGGTCGAGACATTGTCGGCCGATCTTGCCGTCAGCCCCGGCATCGCCGCCGTCGTCGAGCATGTGAATGGCGCCGGCCAGCCGCTCGATATCCTCGTCAACAATGCCGGTGTCGCCTATCTCGTGCCGTTCGAAACCGTCAGCGAGGCGCAATTCCAGCACTCCTTCGCGCTCAATGTGACGGCGGCGTTCTTTCTCACCCAGGGCCTGTTGGAACATTTCGGCGCCGGCGCGTCCGTCATCAACATCTCTTCCTATTTCGCCAACAAGATGATCCCGAAGCGGCCATCCAGCCTCTACTCGCTGTCCAAGGGCGCGCTGAATTCGCTGACCAAGTCGCTTGCCTTCGAACTCGGCCCGCGCGGCATCCGGGTCAACGCCATCGCGCCCGGCACGGTCGACACCGCCATGCGGCGCAAGACCGTCGACAACCTGCCGGCCGAGGCACAGGCGGAGCTGAAGGCCTATGTCGACCGCAGCTATCCGCTGGGCCGCATCGGCCGCCCGGGCGATCTGGCTGGCATCGCGGTCTATCTCGCAAGTGACGAGGCCGCGTGGACGAGCGGTGGTATCTTCGCGATCGATGGCGGGTACACGGCGGGATGAGCGCCAGTTGTCGCCCTGCGTGAGACGGACAGGCGCGGCGCGTTGTTGCCTCGGACCGGATAGATCCGATCGTCGGCCAACGGCTGCTTCAGCTGACGAGTGCAGATCCCATCGACAAGAATAAATACTGATCTTTGTTTATATGCTCCATTCCTCATCAATTAACCATCCAGATGGTCGGCTCGCCATATTCCTTATTTCGCCAGAATATCTTTAGTAACTTTTTACATACGCAATGAATATTGCCCCCACATGCCGATGGGGGATGTACATGAATCTTTTGTTTGGATTTTCCGGGCGGATCGGGCGTGGACAATGGTGGTTGGCCCAGTTCGTGGTGCTGGCCCTGTTGGTGGTGACCGTCGCCGCGCTTGTCCACGTCGGAGGTGCATCGGCTGGTCAAAGGCTCAGGGCGCTTCATTCAGACCGGCTAAGTGTCAATCTGGCGCTAATCACCGGCTCCGTCCTTTCGCTCTGGATCAATTTCGCCGCAACGATCAAGCGGTACCATGATCTGGACAAGTCGGGCGTATGGTCCCTGCTGTTGTTCCTCCCCTATATCGGCGGACTATGGGTGCTCGTCGAATGCGGCTTTTTCTCCGGTTCAGGCGGCAACAACGACTATGGTCCGCCATCCGGCACGGATGATTCCAGAAGCGAGCTCAGCACACACATCTCGCGTATGAAGGCCGAGCACTCTGTTCAGCAGCAATCGCGATCCACCAGGGTGGACCAGCAAGCCAGCAGGATCGATCCCGCACCACGGGCGCCGCAAACGAGGCGTCCCACAGGCCCAACCGGATTCGGCCGCCGCGGCCTCTAGGTCGAGAAAGACAGTTCCGCGAACACGCGGGCGCCTGCATACAAAGCGTAATCCACGGGCCATCTTCAACCGATTTGCATCCTCACCGTCCGCAATCTCCGCTTGATGCGTTTTGTGCAACGCGATACGCCGTTGCCCAAATCGACAGACCGGAGACTTGCCGTGAGCACGCCAAAGACCAGAACCGAAACTGACACGTTCGGTCCCATCGAGGTCGCCGCCGACCGCTATTGGGGCGCGCAGGCGCAGCGTTCCCTGGGCAATTTCAAGATCGGCTGGGAAAAGCAGCCGGTTTCGGTCGTGCGGGCGCTCGGTATCGTCAAGCGGGCGGCAGCGGAAGCCAATATGGAGCTGAAGCGGCTCGATCCCGCCATCGGCAAGGCGATCATCGCGGCCGCGCAGGAGGTTATCGACGGCAAGCTCAACGACCATTTCCCGCTGGTGGTCTGGCAGACCGGCTCGGGCACGCAGTCCAACATGAACGCCAATGAGGTGATCTCCAACCGGGCGATCGAGATGCTGGGCGGCGTCATGGGCTCGAAGAAGCCGGTACACCCCAACGACCACGTCAATATGAGCCAGTCGTCGAACGACACCTATCCGACGGCCATGCACATCGCCTGCGCCGAGCGCATCGTGCACGACCTCCTGCCGGCGCTGAAGCACCTGCACAAGGCGCTGGCCGCCAAGAGCAGGGAGTTCAACCATATCATCAAGATCGGCCGTACCCACACGCAGGATGCCACGCCGCTGACGCTGGGCCAGGAATTCTCGGGCTATGCGGCGCAGGTCGCCTCGTCGATCAAGCGCATCGAGTTGACGCTGCCCGGCCTGCAGGAGCTGGCGCAGGGCGGTACCGCCGTCGGCACCGGCCTCAACGCGCCGGTTGGCTTCGCCGAGCGGGTGGCCGACCGCATCGCCGCCATTACCGGCATCGCCTTCGTCACCGCGCCCAACAAGTTCGAGGCGCTCGCGGCGCACGATTCCATGGTGTTCTCGCACGGCGCCATCAATGCCGCTGCCGCTGCCCTGTTCAAGGTCGCCAACGACATCCGCTTCCTCGGTTCCGGGCCGCGCTCGGGCCTCGGTGAATTGTCGCTGCCGGAAAACGAACCCGGCTCGTCGATCATGCCGGGCAAGGTCAACCCGACACAGTGCGAAGCGTTGACCCAGGTCTGCGTGCAGGTGTTCGGCAACAATGCCGCCGTCACTTTCGCCGGCAGCCAGGGCCATTTCGAGCTCAACGTCTACAACCCGCTGATGGCCTACAACTTCCTGCAGTCGGTGCAGTTGCTCGCCGACGCTTCGGTCTCCTTCACCGACAATTGCGTCGTCGGCATCGAGGCTCGCGAAGACAACATCAAGGCGGCCCTCGACCGCTCGCTGATGCTGGTGACGGCGCTGGCGCCAACCATCGGCTACGACAACGCCGCCAAGATCGCCAAGACCGCGCACAAAAAGGGCACGACGCTGCGCGAGGAAGCGCTGGCCACCGGCCTAGTCAGCGAGGCCGACTATGACCGGCTGGTGCGGCCCGCGGACATGACCCATCCGGGGTGAGGTTTTCGGCGGGAAAATTTACCCCCTTCACCGCGTCATCCGACACGAATTTCGCGCGTGTCGCGCGATCGCGGAAATGTATGACCTGTGAACAATGTGTCGCCGCATAGGCGGCTTTGGTGAACAGTCGGCATCGTCTATCTGGGTGGTCATTCAACCCATTCGGAGAGCCACCATGTCCACCAACACTTCCGCCGCCGGCGCCGGCACAGCGTCCAATAGTTCTGTCACGATCCTGCTCGGCCGCATCCTGCTCGCGGTCATTTTCCTGCTTTCCGGCTTCGGCAAGCTGACTGCCATTTCCGGAACCGCTGGCTATTTCGGCGCCCTCGGGCTGCCGTTGCCAACCGTGACGGCCGTCGTTGTCGGCCTGATCGAACTGCTCGGCGGGCTCGCCATCCTCGTCGGCTTCCAGACCAGGATCGCCGCCTGGGTGCTCGCGATCTTCACGGTCGCCACCGGCCTTGTCGCCCACACCGGCTGGGCCGACCAGATGCAGATGATCCAGTTTCTCAAGAACCTCGCCATCACCGGCGGCTTCCTGCTGCTGGCTTCGTCGGGCGCCGGCGCCTACTCTATCGACGCCAAGCGCGGCTGAGTTTCCCTGTTCTGACGCAGTTCCCGAGGGAAAGCGCTATGCGCTTTTCCTCGGAATTGCTCCAAGCCTTCCCTCCCAAGCCTTGAAAATGGAAGCGGCACGGAATTTTTCGCGCCGCTTCTTCGTTGTCTCAAATAGGCGGCTCTCCGGTTTCAGCCGCAGCCTCGCAGGAGTAGACTGCCTGGCCGCCGGCTGAGCCCGATCGTGCGGCGACAAGGGAGATGGGCCATGGCTCGCAACGCATTGCTCCTGGTTTCGCGGCTGCTGTTTGCCGTGCTGTTCGTACCGTCCGGCTTCCAGGCGCTCGCCAACATCGCCGGCACCACCAATTATTTCGCCGGCCTGGGCCTGCCGCTGCCCACGCTTGCCGCCTGGGGCACGGGCCTGTTCGAGCTGATCGCCGGACTGCTGATCCTCATCGGCTTCCAGACGCGGATCGTGGCGCTGCTGCTTGCCGCCTTCTGCATCGCAGCCGGTTTCATCGGTCATTACGGCCAGGGCGCCGGCGATGCGACGCTCGCCTTCCTGCACCAGCAGATGCTGATGAAGGACATTGCGATCGCGGGCGGCTTCCTGGCGCTGGGCATGGCCGGTGCGGGCGCCTGGTCGGCCGACGGGCGCGACGCGGTTTGATATCTTCTTAGTCCCGAGCCAGGTCGACCCCCACTCCGTCTCGGCTTCGCCGAGCCACCTCTCCCCCGATCGACGGGGTAGAGGAAGGGCGCCAAGTTCTTTGGCGTTAACGCTCGTCCAGCAACGCTCCCTTCCTTTCCCTCCGGAGGGGGGAAAGGTGGCGCTGCGAAGCAGGGACGGAGTGGGGGAAGCCGGTCATCAAACGCGAAACCGCTTGCAAGGTGGCGCGATTGGGTTGATCTGATATCCGCGTGCGCTCTGGTAGACTGTGTCTATTTCACCGACATGCTCGGGCCGCCCTCGACGGCCAGCACCAGCCGGCGGTTGGTGATGCGCGCCAGTTGCGCTAGGCGCCCGGCCGGCCGTTCGCCATAGAGGTCGGCCAGGGATGCCGGCAACACCAATGCCAGCACGCCGTTGGCGCGCTGCTCCCACTTTAGCCTGGGCATGATGCCGGGCATCGAGGCCGTCAGCAGATAGACGACGCGCATCATCGCCGCCAGCACACGGGCGCGCTCCAGATAGCGCGGCGTCGCCAGCGCCTTGATTTCGGGCGCGATGGATTCGTTGAAGATGCCATCGTGGCGATAGGCGTTGGCCAAGGCCAGGAAGGCACGGCCGGGATGGTCGACGCCGAAGAAGGAGGCGTGCGCGATGATGTTGAGCGATTGCCTGCCGCGATACTCCGGATGGGCGCGCCAACCTATATCGGCCAGCAATGCGGCGGCGTGGCGGTAGCGCGCCTCGTCCTCCGTCTCATCAATGCCGAAGGCGGCAAAGGATTTTGCCGTCCAGTCGACCAGTTCATGCGAATGGGTGAGCGAGCGCGAGCGCAGCCGGGCGAGTTCCTCGGATGCCGAAATCAACGGATCGGCCTTCTGCTCGGCCTCGTCGAGCAGTGAATAGAGGAAGCCTTCGCGCACACCGAGTGCCGAGACGATGATCTTCGACGGCTGCATGGCCGCCATGATCTCCTGCAGGACGATAGAGCCGTAAGGCAGCAGCGAGCGGCGATTTTTCGATACGCCTTCAATGCCCTTGATCTTCTCGATCTCGGCTTTTGCCACCTGCTTGAGAAAGGCCGTCGCGCTCTCGGCGGATATCTCGTAGTGGTGCATGACGCCAAGCGGGTAGTTGGTCATCTCCATGTGCAGCCGGGCGAGGTTTCGCCAGGTGCCGCCGACGGCGTAGAAGGGCCGGCCCTGCCCGCCCTTCAACAGCTTGGCCCGCGCCAGTTCGTCGCGCGCGATCTTCTGCGCCTGGGTAAGCGAGTTCTTGGCCATGTCCTGCAGGCGCAGGCCACCGAGCGGCAGCGTTATGCCATCGCCGATCGCCTCGCCATTGACGTCGACCAGTTCGAGGCTGCCGCCGCCGAGATCGCCGGCGATGCCGTTGGCCGGGTGGAAGCCGGAAATGACACCGAGCGCCGAATAATAGGCCTCCTGGCGACCGCTGATGACACGAATCTCGGTCTTCAGCACCTCTTCGGCGCGGTGGATGAAATCGGGACCATTGATCGCCTCGCGGGCGGCGGCGGTGGCCAAGACATACATGTGCTCGGCGCCGGCCTGGTCGGAAAGCGCACGGAAGCGGCGGAACTCCTCCATCGAGCGTGTCACCGCCTCGGGATCGAGTTTGCCGGTCGAAACGATGCCGCGGCCAAGGCCGGCCAGCATCTTTTCGTTGAACAGCATGGTCGGCGAACGCGCCAGTCCCTCATAGACGACAAGGCGGATCGAATTCGACCCGATGTCGATGATGGACAGCGGTCGGCGGTCCTGCAGCCGGCCCTGGGAATCAGACAGCATCAGCCGGACGCTGCGGCGTTCTTCTTGCGGCGCTTGAACTGCGCGATGCGCTTGGGCGCGTGCGACTTCAGCGCGTCACCCCGTCCCGACAGGCTCGGATTGGTCATGAAATATTCCTGCGCGTTGAACGGTTCCTCGCCCTCCTCCAGCACGACGCGCCGGGAGGTTCCATCAGCCAATACGTCGAAACTTTGCTGATTGTCCATGATGTTGCCGAGCATGATCTGGCCAAGGACCTGTTCATGCACAGTTGGATTGGTGATCGGCACCATGGTCTCGACGCGGCGGTCGAGATTGCGCGGCATGAGATCGGCCGAGGAGATGTAGACGATCGCTTCGTCCGAGGGCAGGCCATAGCCATTGCCGAAGCAATAGATGCGGCTGTGCTCGAGGAACCGGCCGACGATCGACTTCACCCGGATGTTTTCCGAAAGCCCCGGAACCTGAGGCCTGAGGCAACAGATACCGCGCACGACGAGGTCGATCTCGACGCCGGCGCGGCTGGCATCATAGAGCGCATCGATGATGATCGGGTCGACAAGCGCGTTCATCTTCATCCAGATGCGAGCCGGCTTTCCTTCCAGCGCATGGGCGACTTCGGCGGAAATGTGCTTGAGGATACGGCTTCTCAGCGTGAAAGGCGAGATCGCCAGCCGCATTTCGTCGGTCGGCTCAGCGTAGCCGGTGATGAAATTGAACAGCTGGGCGACGTCGCGGGCGATCGTCGGATCGGTGGTGAAGAAGGACAGGTCAGTGTAGATGCGCGCGGTGACCGGATGGTAGTTGCCGGTGCCCAGATGCACGTAGTTGCGCAGTTTGCCGTCTTCGCGGCGCACCACCAGCGACATCTTGGCGTGGGTCTTGAGTTCGAGGAAACCGAACACGACCTGCACGCCGGCGCGCTCCAGATCGCGCGCCCAGCGGATGTTGGCTTCCTCGTCGAAACGGGCCTTGAGCTCGACAAGCGCGGTCACCGACTTGCCGGCCTCGGCCGCATCGACCAGCGCGCGCACGATCGGGCTGTCGTTGGAGGTGCGGTAAAGCGTCTGCTTGATCGCCACCACCTCGGGGTCGGCCATGGCCTGGCGCAGGAACTGCACCACGACGTCGAAGGATTCATAGGGGTGGTGGACGATGATGTCCTTCTCGCGGATGGCGGCAAAACAGTCGCCACCATGCTCGCGGATGCGCTCGGGAAAGCGCGGATTGTAGGGCGTGAACTTCAAATCGTCGCGGGCGACCGCCACGATCTCGGAGATCTGGCTGAGCGCCAACGGGCCGGTGAGCACGCTGATACGGCTCGACGAGACGCCAAGCTCGCCGGCGACGAAGTCGCGCAATTCGCTGGGCATCAGCTTGTCGAATTCGATGCGGATCACCGAACCGCGGCGGCGGCGCTTCAGCGCCGTCTCGAACAGGCGCACCAGATCTTCCGATTCCTCCTCGACCTCGATGTCGCTGTCGCGGATGATGCGGAATGTGCCGGAACCCTTGACCTCATAGCCGGGGAACAGCTTGCCGATATAGAGGCCGACCGCCTCTTCCAGCGGGATGAAGCGGACATGGTGTTTGCGATCCGGAAGGCGGATGAAGCGCTTCAGCGCCACCGGCAGGCGCAAGAGCGCGCTCATCTCCTCGCCATTCTTGCGATGGCGAAGCTGCAGCGCCATCGAGAAACCGAGATTGGGAATGAACGGGAATGGATGCGCCGGGTCGATCGACAACGGGGTCAGCACCGGAAACACCTGGTCCTGGAAATGCTCTTCCAGCCAGGCCTTCTCGTCCTTGGTCAGCGCATCCCGCGTAATGGTCTCGATGCCTTCCTTGTTGAGCAGCACGGTCAGCGCCGATAGGCTCTTCTGCTGGTCTTCCTGCAGCCGCTCGACCTCGCGCAGCAGCTGTTCGAGCTGCTGTTCGGGAGTGCGCCCGTCAGGGCTCTTCAAGACGATGCCCTCGCGCACCTGGCCGGCGAGGCCGGCGACGCGGACCATGAAGAACTCGTCGAGATTGGCGGCCGAGATCGACAGGAAGCGGACGCGCTCCAGCAGCGGATGATTGGTGTTCAGCGATTCCTCGAGCACGCGGCGATTGAACTGCAACCAGGAAAATTCGCGATTGACGAAACGGTCTGGATTGCCGCCCTCCGGGCTTGCCGCCTCGACATTGATGAATTCGCTCTGCACCGGCTTCAGTTCGTTCATTGTTCCTGCTCTTCCCACCAGCTCAGCCGGTTAACCGGCTTAACTTATCCTCTGACAGGCTTTTGCGACAGTTTCATTTCATCGATCTTGCAAAGAGACCTGTTATGATCCAGATGCATGCGAGACTGCGTTAAGGAGACGACGATGGCAGGCGGTTCCATTCCCCATTTCCAGAACGATGCGGGCTTTCCGGCAATCGACATCGGTGTCAAGGAATTCATGTGCACGGGCGCCAACCCGCCTTTCGACCATCCGCATGTGTTTCTCGACATGGGTGACGACAATGAGAAGGTCTGCCCCTATTGCTCGACGCTCTACCGCTATTCGCCGAAGCTGAAGGCCACGGAAACGCTGCCGGCGGGCTGCCTTTACATCGACCAGGCCGCCTGATTCTTCCGCGACGGGCCTGATGGACGACAAGCGCTCCCGGCAAGTCGTCATCGCCGGAGCGGGCGTTGCCGGGCTGACCGCAGCACTTGCCTTCGCCGAACGCGGCTACCCCGTGCAGGTGTTCGAACAGGCGCAGCGGCTGGAGGCCGTGGGAGCCGGCATCCAGCTTTCCCCCAACGCGACACGCATCCTGCGCCAGCTCGGCGTGCTCGACCGGCTGCTGCCGGCCGCGGTGCGGCCGGAGGCCGTCGTGCTGAAGGACGCAAGGACGTTGCGCGAACTGGCGCGTGTCCCCCTCGGGCAAGCCGCCGAAGAACGCTGGGGCGCGCCTTATCTCGTCGCCCACAGAGCCGATCTGCAGAGCGCGCTGACCGCACACGTCGCCGAAAGCCCGAATATTCAGCTGGTCAAGGGTGCGCGCGTCAGCGGCTTTGCCACAGGCGACCATGGTGTGGCGGCGACGCTGGAGACGGACGGCAAGATCGTCCAGTCACAGGGCTTCCTTTTGGTCGGCGCCGACGGCGTGTGGTCATCGGTGCGCGCGGTTGTCGATCGGGCTCGGGGGGGATCGTCAAGAAGCCGTTTTTCCGGCGAACTGGCCTGGCGCACGACCGTCACCGCCGATAGCGGCGCCGGACAAGCCTTTGCCGCGATTGGGGCGGCTGATTGTGTCACGACTTTTCTGCATCCGGGATTCCACATGGTCGCCTATCCCGTCAGCAAGGGCGATGCCTTCAACCTTGTCGCCTTCACCAAAGGCGAGCGCATTGCCGAGGGTTGGTCGGGTCGTGCCGATCCCGTCATCCTCGCCAATGCAATGAGCGGCACGGCGGCAGCCCTTGCAAGACTGGTCGAAATGGCCGGCCCGTGGCTGACCTGGCCACTCCATACCGTCGACCAGAAGCAGCACTGGACGACACCAACTGGCATCGCCCTGATTGGCGACGCCGCACATGCGATGACCCCATTCGCGGCACAAGGGGCTGCCATGGCCATCGAAGATGCCGCAACGCTTGCCGGGGTAATTGCCGACTTCCCGGCCAATCCGAAGCAGGGCCTGGCGATCTGGGAAAATCTCAGGCGAGCCCGCGTCGAGAAGGTGATCCGGCGCGGCGCGCTCAACCGGCTGGCCTGGCACGCGTGGGGCCCGGTGGCATTGGCTCGCAACCTGGTGCTGGCGACGCGGCCCGCGGAAAAACTCGCGGCGGATCTGGACTGGCTCTACGGGTGGGAGCAACCGAAGATTGTCAGGCGGTGACGTGTCATCACGTCATTCAGCCTTGACGTCGCAGTGAAATGTAGTTACATTTTTGTGGTTACAAAATATGGAAGAATTGCGATTTGAGTGGGATCTCGAAAAGGCCAGATCGAATCTGCGCAAACATGGTGTGAGCTTCGAAACCGCGGTTAGCATTTTCTCCGATCCCTTCGCGCTAACGGAGCAGGACAGAGTCGAAGACGGCGAATACCGTTGGCAGACGACCGGCGCGGTTGATGACATGCTTGTGTTGTTGATTGCCCATGTCGATCGGGAAGAAGACGGAATGGAGGTGATCCGCATCATTTCCGCGCGGCGAGCGACTACAAGGGAGAAGAAACGTTATGCGCAAAATCGTTCAATATAAATATGATCCGGCCAATCCACCTCCTCTGACAAAAGCACAGAAAGCGGAGATCGCGGCTTTGAAGGCGCGACCGGAGGATGATGTCGATACGAGCGATATTCCCGAATTGACCGAGGAGTTCTGGCAGAACGCTGTCCGAAATCCCTATTTCAAGCCGGTCAAGCAACAACTGACCCTTCGCCTCGATTCCGATCTCGTTGCCTGGTTCAAAAGGAGCGCACCGGATGGTCGCGGCTACCAAAGCGCAATCAACAGAGCGCTTCGAGAATATGTGTCCAAACAGGACCGCAAGACCGGCTGATCAGCCCGAATGATCTTCAATTATACAGCCGCATCGACAGCCCCAGCGAAGCCGGAAGCGGGTTCCACCAGCCGGTGCGCAGGCCGGCGGTGCGTAGCGCCGCCGCCGTCCAGGTGTTGCAGCCGACCAGTGCGTTGAAATGGCCGTTCGCCTCGTAGAAGCGGTCGAACCTGGAATAGGCTGCATTCTCGATGACGATTGGGCCGCCAGTCCCCTGCTGGAAGCTGGCTGCGATAAAATCGAGCAAGTCCGCAAAACGGTCCTCGCCGATATCGAAACCGGCAATGTCGGGATGTGGCTCGGCGATGGCGCCGGCGACATCGACATGCATGACCGACGCGTCAATGGTCAGTGCTTTCATCACCGGAATGGCCTTCAGCTGCGACCAAGTCGGCGTTTCCAGATAGAAGGCGCGGCCACCCCAGCCAAAGACGATGTAGCGCACCTCGGGACTGTCGGCGGGGATGCCGGCCTCGACCAGGAAACGAAAGCGCTGGCGCACGGCATCGTCCACCGGAATGGCGATGTCGGTGTGGATCGGGTTCTTCAGCACCAATACGTGCCGGGTGCCCTCGCCCGCAGCGGCGGCCGGCCACAGTGGCCGCGGCAACAGCGTGCCGAGCGTCGCGGCGAGCGCGGCCGCTATCAACAGCAGACCCAGAAAACGGCCGAGTTTTCTCATGAGGCGGCGACTCTGCGGCTCAGTCGCGTTCCAATGCAAGCGATCCACTCGCTCAAATGCAAGGAAGCCCGGCCTTGGTGCGGCCGGGCTTCCTGAACTGGCGTCGGATCGCTCAGTGCAGGATCTGCGACAGGAACAGTTTCGTGCGCTCGTGGCGCGGGTGGTCGAAGAACTCGGCCGGCGTGTTCTGCTCGACGATCTGCCCCTGATCCATGAAGATCACCCGGTTGGCGACCTTGCGGGCAAAACCCATTTCGTGGGTGACGCACAGCATGGTCATGCCTTCCTCGGCCAGGCCAACCATGGTCTCCAGCACTTCCTTGATCATTTCCGGATCGAGCGCCGAGGTCGGCTCGTCGAACAGCATGATGCGCGGGTTCATGCACAGCGAGCGCGCGATCGCCACGCGCTGCTGCTGGCCGCCGGACAGCTGGCCGGGATACTTGTTGGCCTGTTCCGGGATCTTCACGCGCTTGAGGAAATGCATGGCGATTTCCTCGGCCTGCTTCTTCGGCGTCTTGCGCACCCAGATCGGCGCCAGCGTGCAGTTCTCCAGGATGGTCAGATGCGGGAACAGGTTGAAGTGCTGGAACACCATGCCGACCTCGCGGCGCACCTCGTCGATCTTCTTCAGATCATTGGTCAGTTCCTTGCCGTCGACGATGATCTTGCCCTTCTGGTGCTCTTCCAGCCGGTTGATGCAGCGGATCATCGTCGATTTGCCGGAGCCGGACGGGCCGCAGATGACGATGCGCTCGCCGCGCATCACTTTCAAATTGATGTCCTTCAGGACATGGAACTCGCCATACCATTTGTGCATGGCGATGATGTCGATGGCGACATCGGTGGTGGAGATATGCATCTTGGCGGCGTTGACCTTGATCTCTTCCGCGCTGACGGCATTTTCGGTGGCCATGACGGGGTCCCCTTGCTTTTTTGTTTAGCGTTTGTGGCCGGTGTCGAGCCGGCGTTCAGTGTACATTGAATAGCGCGACATGCCGAAGCAGAACAGCCAGAACACAAAGGCGGCGAAGACGAGACCGGATTTCGCGGTCTGCGCCGTTGCCCAATTGGCGTCGGAAAAGTTCTGCTTGACGATGCCGAGCAGGTCGAACATCGAGATGATGAGGACCAGGCTGGTGTCCTTGAACATGCCGATGAAGGTGTTGACGATGCCGGGGATGACCAGCTTCAGCGCCTGCGGCAACACGATCAGGCTCATCTTCTGCCAGTAGCCGAGGCCGAGCGAATCGGCGCCTTCATACTGGCCCTTCGGGATCGCCTGCAGCCCGCCACGCACCACCTCGGCCATATAGGCGGCGGCAAACAGCGACACGCCGATCAGTGCCCGCAAATATTTGTCGAAGGTGACGCCGGCCGGCAGGAACAGCGGCAGCATGACGGAGACGAAGAACAGGACGGTGATCAGCGGGATGCCGCGCACGGCTTCGATGAAGATGACGCACAGCATCTTGACGATCGGCATCTTGGAGCGCCGGCCGAGCGCCAGCACTGTGCCCAGCGGCAGCGACACGGCGATGCCGACGAAGGAGAGGCTGAGCGTGATCAGCAGCCCGCCCCAGCGCGAGGTTTCGACATGCGGCAGGCCGAACATGCCGCCGACCAGCAGGAAGAAGGAAACGATCGGCAGCACCAGGAAAAGCAGGATGGCATTCAACCCCTTGCGGGGCACGCGCGGGATCAGCATCGGTATCAGCAGCGCCGCGAACAGGATGGCGACCACGATCGGCCGCCAGCGCTCCTCGACCGGATACGTGCCGAACATGAACTGGCCGAACTTGGCGTTGACGAAGGCCCAGCAGGCGCCGCTCCAGCCATCCGGCTGAATGCCGCCTTGCGCAACGGTCGCGCAGACGGTGCGATCCGGCCCGGTCCAGACGGCATTGATGAACGCCCAGCCGATGACCTGCGGCAGCACCCAGGCGACGATGATGATGCCGAGGATGGTCAGGATGGTGTCGCCGACCGTGCCGACCAGGTTCTTGCGCACCCAGGCGATCGGACCGCTGACGCTTGCCGGCGGCGGCTGCGCCAGCGCCATTTCGGTACGCACCCAGGTCATGTCGTGTTCCTGCATGGTCCTACCTCTCCACCAGCGCCATTCTGGCGTTGACCACGTTCATGACGGCCGATGTCACCAGGCTGAGGATGAGATAGGCGATCATCATGATCAGCACGCCTTCGACCGCCTGTCCGGTCTGGTTGAGCACCGTGCCGGCGGTCGCCGTCAGGTCAGGGTAGCCAATGGCGATGGCCAGCGAGGAGTTCTTGGTCAGGTTGAGATACTGGCTGGTCAGCGGCGGAATGACGATGCGCATGGCTTGCGGCACCACGACCAGCCGCAGGATCGATCCGGACCGCAAGCCAAGGGCGGCGGCGGCCTCGGTCTGGCCCTTGCTTACGCCCCTGATGCCGGCCCGCACGATCTCTGCGATGAAGGCCGCCGTGTAGCAGGACAGCGCCAGGTAGAGCGACAGGAACTCCGGCTTCACCTGAAAGCCGCCGGTCAGGTTGAAGGTCGACTGTTTCGGAAGATCGAAACTCAGCGGAAAGCCGCTCAGCACGTAAGCCAGCAGCGGCAGCCCGACGATCAGCGCCACGGAAGTCCACAACACAGGAAATTGCTGGCCTGTCGCCATCTGCCGCTGACGCGCCTTGCGGGCGACGAACCACGCCATGGCGATGCCGACGACGAGCGCGACCAGGATCAGCCAGGAGCCGTCGCCCCAGACCGGGCGCGGAAAGTAGAAGCCGCGCTGGTTGAGGAAGGAGCCGAAGGGCAGGTTGTAGCTGTCACGCGGCGGCGGCAGCACGGCCAGCACGCCCGAATACCAGAAGAAGATGACCAGCAGCGGCGGGATGTTGCGGAAGATCTCGACATAGACGGTGCAGATCTTCTGGATCAGCCAGTTCTGCGACAAACGGCCGATGCCGATGACGAAGCCGATGATGGTGGCGGTGATGATGCCGGCGACGGCGACGATGATGGTGTTGATCAGGCCGACGATGATGGCGCGGCCATAGGTCGAGTCCGACGTATAGGCGATCGGCGTGTCCGAGATGTCGAAACCCGCGCGTCCCCTGAGGAAACCGAAGCCGGAGGCGATGTGCAGGCGCTGCAGATTGTCGATGACGTTCTGCACGATCCACCAGACAGAGCCGAACAGCACGATGACGACCAGCGTCTGGAAGAAGAGACTGCGGACTTTCGGATCATTGACGAACGAAGCCCGGCTTGGCTCCTCGCGAAGGATTTCCTGCGATGCCATGCGACTATCCCCTGGAAAGAGAAACCGGGAGGCAGACGATCTGCCTCCCGGATCACATTTCGGTCAGCGGATCGGCGGAGCGTATTGCAGGCCGCCCTTGGTCCACAGCGCGTTGATGCCGCGGGCGATCTTGAGCGGGCTTCCCGAGCCGACATTGCGGTCGAACATTTCGCCGTAGTTGCCGACGGCCTTGACGATGTTGACGACCCAGTCGTTGGAGACACCGAGATCGGTGCCGATCTTGGTGTCGGCTTCCTGGCCGAGCACGCGCTTGATCTCCGGGCTGGCGGAGTTCTTCATCTCATCGACATTGGCCTTGGTGATGCCGAGTTCCTCGGCGTCGAGCAGCGCGAAATAAGTCCACTTGACGATGTGGTACCACTGGTCGTCGCCCTGGCGCACCGCCGGTCCGAGCGGCTCCTTGGAGATGATCTCGGGCAGCACGACGTGATCCGCCGGCGAGCCGAGGGTCAGGCGGATGCCGTAGAGACCCGACTGGTCGGTGGTGTAGACGTCGCAGCGCCCGGCGTCATAGGCGGCATTGACCTCTTCGAGCTTCTCGAAGACGACCGGGTTGTACTCCATCTTGTTCGCCTTGAAGTAGTCGGCGAGGTTGAGCTCGGTGGTGGTGCCGCTCTGCACGCAGACGGCGGCGCCCGAAAGCTGGAGGGCCGAGTTGACGCCCGGCAGCTTCTTGGCATTGATCATGAAGCCCTGGCCGTCATAGTAGGTGACGCCGATGAAGTTCAGGCCAAGTGCCGTGTCGCGGTTGATGGTCCAGGTGGTGTTGCGCGACAGGATGTCGACTTCGCCGGACTGCAGGGCGGTGAAGCGCTCCTTGGCGCTGAGCGGCGTGAACTTGACCTTGGTGCCGTCACCGAAGACCGCGGCTGCGACAGCACGGCAGAAATCCGCATCGATGCCTTGCCAGTCACCCTTGTCGTCCGGCGCCGAGAAGCCGGCGAGACCTGTCGAGACGCCGCACTGGATGAAGCCTTTCGCCTTGACCGTATCGAGCGTGGTAGCCGACGCGGCCGACGCCATCAATCCAAGCGCAGCGGCGCCAAGAATGCCGATAGCAATGTGTTTCATGACCCACAGACCCTTTTCTGTTTTCAGGCAAAACCTGATCTTTTTTCCCGTGTGAACGCAGCTCCCATTCCGGCCCATTCCCGGAACCCCGCATCGTAAACCGACGCGCTGCCTCCCATTCACGGACAGCATCGAAGGCGATAATTCCCGTGAGGTCAAGGGAAATGACTGATTTCCAACGTGTTTGAAAATCGATTGCCCCGAATGCCTGAATTGCGGACAAGAGCGCCCGCGATTTAGTCATGAGCGCAAATAAAGTCGGCACGATCAGCTTTACGTAAAGTGAGGTTCCCGGTCGAAATCCGTCCTTGCCCGTTACTCGGCGTTACTGGCGCCTCGCCGCGATCGACTGATATCACCTGTCTCCGGGCAAACACGGCCGCAGCGTTCGCGAGCAAGGATACGACGCTGTTCAGGATGGCCCGACGATGAACCAGACGCCGATTGCCGCCATCAGCGCGCCCGAAATGCGCGGCACCAATTGCCCTGTGGGGATGATCTTCTCCAGCAGGACGAGTGCGGCGATGCCGGCGATCCACAGCACGTTCATGACGCCGCCGACGAACAGCAGAGCCATCAGCGCCCAGCAGCAGCCGAGGCAATAGGCACCGTGGGCGACACCGAGCCGAAGCGCGCCGAACGGAGCGGAACGGAACCCGCCATGGCTGGCCAGGAACGCGATCGGCGCCTGGCATTGCCGCAGGCAGACGCCCTTCATCGGCGTCCATTGATAAAGACCGGCCGCGATCAGGACGAGACCGCCGAGGATCGCGCTGCCGGTCGCCATCGAGGGGCTGAGCAAGGCAAGACCGGCGAGCAGCCATTGCGCGGCGGTCGCCACCAGGCTGAAGACGACCCAGACCGCGAGATAACCGGCAAAGAACCATCCCGTCGAGGCAATGGGCCGGCCGTCGGCCCGCGCCTTGCGGCCGACACCGGCATAGAGCAGCAGCATCGGCGCCACCGAAGGCGTCATCATGCCGACCATCATCACCGTCCACATCGTGAAGATGAAAGCGAAATCGGCCGCTGCCCAGGCCCGGAAAACGGGCGCCGCGGTGGCGCCCATGTCCATGCCGGTCATGTCCATGCCGGCCATGTTCATGCCGGCCATGTTCGACATGTCCATTTCAGCCATGCCGCCGCCCGCGCCGGCCGGAGCGGGCGAACCGGTGGTGACCATGCCGGCGGCGAGCCACAGCACATAGGCCCAGGCGAGCATCGCGATCACGACGAGCGCGGCCGTCACGACCGCGCGGTCGCGCCGCAGCACCGCCTCGAGGGTCGTGTCGCTCATGGTCGGCTCAATGCACGACGCCGCTTTGCGTGAGATGCAGATTGGCAAAGTGGCTGTGGGTGTCGGCCAATTCGAACGCGATCGGACCGGTCGCCTTGGTCCAGCCGCGCCCGATTTCGGCGAGTGCGTATTCGAAACCGCGCGGAAGGTCTATGCGCGCCCGATGCTCGGCGCCGGTGACGGGATTCTTGATCGGCTCGCCATGGCCCTCGGTGACGCCCGGCACGTGCAGATGGCCTGTCCTTGCGTCGACGTCGACCTTGAAGTCGATGGCGGCGAAGATCGGGTCATGCAGCGTATCCAGCGTGGTCGAGAAAACCTGGAATATGGTCGCTCCGGGCTCGGTGTCCTCGCCGCCGAGAATGCGAAGCAGGGCTACGCGCTGCGCCTCGTTGGCCCGATCGTCGATGACCACCGCCGCCTCGCCGCCGCCTTCATGAATTGCGCCAGGCCAGCGAAACACACCCGCAAAGCGCAGGCCATCGAGCCTGGTGTCGCCGTGATAGCCGCTTTCGACCTCCATGCCGACCACGGCCTGGCAGAAGCCGTAGGTCGGCAAGGCGTTGAATTGGCACGGGCAGCCATAGGCGCAGTTGCAATTGACGAATTCACGCGCCTTTAACATCCACTTGACGTTGGACATAACGATCCCTCCCATTGTTGTTCGGCGGGAACGAGAAGCGGTGATGCGGAAGCCCAATTTACCAGTGCGTTAGCCGCTGCCGGGATTGAACATCCGGTAAGATTGGCCCGCCTACTTTGCATTAGATATCCATCATATACCTTTTGCGGCGGCTTACAATATCCGACGGCCGGATGGAACTCGGCAAAGCTGTCTTCGAATTGGCACATCCGAAGTCCGTCCGGTGGCGGCGGCTGGGCTGTTGCACGGCCCATGGCACCGCACTATGGCTACCGTCTTGTGAAACGAGGCGATCAAGAATGGCGAATGACGGCAGCGGGCCAGGCAAGGTGGGCATCAACACGCGGCTTGCCCATTCGGGCAACAACCCGCACGACTATTTCGGCTTCGTCAATCCGCCCGTGGTGCATGCCTCGACCGTGCTGTTTCCCAATGCCGCCGCGATGGCGGCGCGCAACCAGAAATACACTTACGGCACGCGCGGTACGCCGACGACGGACGCCCTTGCCCACGCCATCGACGCCTTGGAAGGCTCGGCCGGAACGATCGTGGTGCCGTCAGGGCTTGCGGCGGTGACCATACCGCTGCTCGCCTTCGTATCGGCCGGCGATCACCTGCTGATCGTCGATTCCGTCTATCACCCGACCCGCAATTTCGCCGACACGATGCTGAAGCGGCTGGGAGTCGAGGTCGAGTATTACGACCCCCATATCGGCGCGGGCATCGCCACACTGATCAAGCCCAACACCAAGGTGGTGTTCACGGAATCGCCGGCCTCCAACACGTTCGAGGTGCAGGACATTCCGGCCATCGCCACGGCCGCGCACGCGGCCGGCGCGATCGTGATGATGGACAATACCTGGGCGACGCCGCTCTACTTCCGTCCGCTCGACCATGGCGTCGACATCTCCATCCATGCGGCGACGAAATATCCGGCCGGCCATTCCGACGTGCTGCTTGGCACGGTTTCGGCCAATGAGCGCTGCTGGAAGCAGCTCTATGAGAGCTTTTGCACGCTTGGCTGCTGTGCTGGACCCGACGACGTCTACCAGGTGCTGCGCGGGCTGCGCACCATGGGCGTGCGGCTGGAGCATCATCAGCGCAGCGCGCTCGCCATCGCGTCGTGGCTCGAGGGCCAGCCGGGCGTGGCGCGCGTTCTCCACCCTGCCCTCCCCAGCCACCCGGACCATGGCCTGTGGAAGCGCGACTTCTGCGGTTCCAGCGGCATCTTCTCCATCGTGCTTGCCGGCGGCGGCCAGAAACAGCAGCACGCCTTCCTCGACGCGTTGCGGATCTTCGGGCTCGGCTATTCCTGGGGCGGCTACGAGAGCCTCGCCGTGCCGGTCTGGCTCGGCGATCGCGCCGTTGCAAAAGCCGCCTATGAAGGCCCGTTGATCCGCCTGCAGATCGGCCTCGAGGATGTCGAGGATCTGAAGGCGGATATCCAGCGTGGTCTGGCCGCCGCGGCCACCGCCTGACCGCGCGTACGGGCCGGCTGCCGGACAGAACCAGCAAACAGCCGCAAGGCATTGACGCTGATGACAAAGCGCGAGCCGCTCGCAGCATCCCAGTGCGGCGTGGCGCGCAATATTATTCTCCCGGGCCGCGGCTTTCCGGATTTGTTTGACTTTCAAATCCGTGGGTTCGGCTTCATTGCGTGCTGAACGGCTTTTTAGCCAATCCATTCGTCACCAAGCCGATTCCTTCACCACAAAGTTGCCATGGCCTTTCGTCTTTTTGTCCCTATCCTTGCCGGCGCGACGCTGCGTGAACGCCTGTTGGCGTGCATCGGAGCGACGATCGGCATCGCACTGACCGGCGCCATCAGCGGACTGGCGATGGGCGGCGGCCCGCATGTGGCCCTGCTGGTGGCGCCGATGGGCGCCTCCGCCGTGCTTCTCTTCGCCGTGCCCGCAAGCCCGCTGGCGCAGCCCTGGTCGATCATCGGCGGCAATTCCATATCCGCGCTGGTGGGCGTGACCGTCATGCATTTTGTCCATGATCCGATATTTGCCTCCGGCCTCGCGGTGGCGCTCGCCATCGCGGCGATGTCGTTCACGCGCTGCCTGCATCCGCCGGGTGGTGCCGCGGCGTTGACGGCGGTGCTCGGCGGGCCGGCCGTCGTGAGCGCGGGCTTCCTGTTTCCCTTCGTGCCGGTGGCCCTGAATTCGATCATCCTGGTCACGCTCGGCTTCCTCTTCCACAGGCTGGCACGGCGCAACTATCCGCACGTCGCCGCACCCGCCGCCAACAGCCACGGCACCGCCGATCCGCCTGCGGGGCAGCGCGTCGGCTTCCGGCCCGAGGACATCGATGCGGCGCTGACGACACTCGATGAAACCTTCGACATCGACCGCGACGACCTTGAACGGCTGTTGAGACAAGTCGAACTGCAGGCGATGGTGCGGTCGCACCGGACGCTGCTTTGCCAGGACATCATGTCGCGTGACGTGGTTTCAGTGCCCGAGCAAGCCACGGTCGACGAGGCGCGCCAGCAGCTGCTCGATCACAACATCCGCACCTTGCCGGTGGTCGACGCCGAAGCAAGGCTGGTCGGCGCCGTCGGCCTGCGCGAGCTGACGAAAGCCGTCGATACGGTGAAGGGTGTGATGTCCAGGGCCGGCACCGCCTCGCCCGATACGCCGGCGATGAGCCTGCTTCCCGTGCTGACCGACGGCCGCAGCCACGCCGTGGTCATCGTCGACGGCGAGCGGCGCATTCTCGGCCTGATCACGCAGACCGATCTTCTGGCGGCGGCCGCGCGCGTACAGACGGCAGACCAGGGATTGGCGGCGGCCTAAAAAAGCGACGTCGGATCGCCGAAACCCGGGAACCTTTTTGCGGCAGGCGCATCCAACGTACAGTCAAGTGTCTGTTCGGGCCTTTGTTCGGGAGATCCGGTCGCGATGAGCAAGCTCGCAATACCCGCCACGTCCGCAGAGGCCCAAAACCCTTCAGGCGACATGCTGCTCGTGCAGCGAGCGCTGGCGCGCGAGGCGGACGCCTTCCGCGCCATCATCAAGACGCACAACCAGCGGCTCTTCCGCATCGCGCGCGGCGTGGTGCGCAACGACGCCGAGGCCGAGGACATCGTCCAGGAGGCTTATGTCCATGCTTTCGCCAGCCTGGCGGCATTCCGTGGCGAGTCCTCGCTCGCCACCTGGCTGTCGCGCATCGTCATCAACGAGGCGCTGGGCCGCCTGCGCAAGAGGCGTCGCATTGTGGCAATGCCTGAAAATCCGGAAGCGCGGATCATCCGCTTTCCCCTCAATCCCAGCGACGATCCGGAGCGGACGATGGCGCAGCGGCAGATTCTCGCACTTGTCGAACGGGCTACCGACAGCCTGCCCGACATCTACCGCATGGTCTTCGTAGCCCGCGTCATCGAGGGCCTGAGCATGGAGGAAACCGCCGACCTGCTCGGTCTGCGGCCGGAGACGGTCAAGACAAGGCTGCACCGGGCGCGTGCCCTATTGCGCAAGGCGCTGGACGACGAGATCGGCCCGGTGCTGCTCGACGCCTTCCCCTTCGCCGGCCGGCGCTGCGAGCGGCTGACCCAGGCGGTGATGGGAAGGCTGGGCTTCGAATGATCCTGTCCTGATTTTCCGGGAACGTTTCTCCAGGTTCCGCATCCAATCAGCGTCAACTGAAAAATGCGAGCCCGGCGCCTCTCGCGACCGGGCAAGGAGGATGCCATGTTCACCCGATACACCGCCGCCCTTGCCGCCTTGCTTCTCGTCGGCGCCGCCCCGTTTGCGGCACGGGCCGCCGACAAGCCGACCGACCCGCAGATCGCCCATATCGCCTATACGGCCGGCGTCCTCGACATCGAGGCCGCCAAGCAGGCGATCAAGAAATCGAAGAACAAGGAGGTTCTCGATTTCGCCAAGGACATGGAGCGCGACCACGAAGTGGTGAACAAGCAGGCGCTCGACCTGGTCAAGA
This sequence comes from Mesorhizobium sp. B283B1A, assembly GCF_020165735.1. Classification (NCBI taxonomy): domain Bacteria; kingdom Pseudomonadati; phylum Pseudomonadota; class Alphaproteobacteria; order Hyphomicrobiales; family Phyllobacteriaceae; genus Mesorhizobium; species Mesorhizobium sp. B283B1A. The sequence continues at coordinate 78,551 of NZ_JAIUIQ010000001.1, read as the reverse complement.
AGCTCAAGGTGAAGCCCGAGGACAACGCCACCAGCCAGGCACTGACGAAGGCGGCAAAAGAGGAACGCGCCAAGCTCGCCAAGCTGAAAGGCGCAGCCTTCGACAAGGCTTATGTCGACAACGAGGTCGCCTACCACAAGCAGGTCAACGGCGCGCTCGAGACCCTGCTCATTCCCTCGGCCAGCAATGCCGAGTTGAAGAGCTTGCTCGAGACCGGCCTGAAGATCTTCCAGGGCCATGAGCAGCATGCCGAACACGTCGCCGGCATGCTGAAATGAAAGCGGGCGCTTCAAATCGCCTGCTATTTGTGGCCATATTGGCGCTGGTCCTCGTGACGGTGCCGGCGGCGGCCGCAACCATCCAGGTCACCATCGACAAGCTGGTCTTTTCGCCTGATGCCGTCGAGGCGAAGGTCGGCGACACGATCGAGTGGGTGAACAAGGACGTGATCGCCCACACAGCCACAGTGAAAGGCGGCTGGGAAGTGATGATCCCGCCACGGAAATCAGCAAGCCTGACATTGAAGGCGGCGGGAACGCTCGACTATTTCTGCCGCTTCCATCCCAACATGAAGGGCCGATTGCTGGTGTCGCCGTGATCCAACGCGGAGGAGGCCCGCCGGGCCTCCTCGGGCCGTGCGATATGGGTCCATGAGCCGTCAAAGCCCGGCTTGCGGCGCTCGATCCAGGCATCGAGCCCTTCGCGCAGGTCGGTGGTGGGGGCCATGCGGGCGAACTGCTCGGCCTCGACCAGCAGCCCTTCGGCAATGCTCTGGTTGAGGCCTCGCGCCACTGCCGTCAGAATGCTGGCGATGGCCGGTTGCGAGTGCCGCAGGATGCGCCTGGCCAGATCAAAAGCCGCCGGCATCAGCTCGGCATGGGGCACAACCTCGTTGACGAGACCGAACTCAAGCGCCCGCGCCGGCGGAAACCAGTCGCCCGTCAACAGCAGTTCAAGTGCCCGCTTGCGCCCCACCAGCCTCGGCAGGCGCTGCGTTCCGCCAAAGGTCGGCGGCATTGCAAGGTTGATCTCCGGCTTGGCGAACAGAGCTCGGTCGCTGGCGATGGCGAGCGGCACGGCCTCGGTGATCTCGCAGCCACCGCCAAAAGCAATGCCGTTGACGGCCGCGATGATCGGTTTGCGGAACGCTTCCAGCCTCGCCGTCAGCCGCTGCCCGCGCATGACGAAGTCGCGCATGGCGACATCGGCGCCAAGTGCCACGCTGGCCGAAAATTCATGGATGTCGCCACCCGCCGAGAAAGCCCGCTCCCCTGCTCCGGTGAGGATGACAGCCCGGACGCTGCCATCGACTTCAATCTCGTCGAGGATCGCGAGCAGGCGATCGATCAGGGCATAGTTCAACGCGTTGAGCTTTTCCGGACGATTGAGGGTGAGGACGGCAACCTCGTCGCGGGTTTCGTTCAGGACAAGATCGGTCATTTGCCTTTCCTCTTCAGCTGCGGCGAGAAAAGGAACATGCTTTCTGTTGCCTGTATATTCACTAGTCGGTATACATAGTCCATGCCTGAAGCTCAAAGCCCGACCCGCAAACGCATCGTCGAAGCCGCGACGAAGCTTTTCTACGCCGAGGGAATCGGCCGTGTCAGCGTCGATGCCGTCGCCGAAAAGGCCGGGCTCACCAAGCGGACGCTCTACTACCATTTCAAGAGCAAGGACGACCTGATCGCCGCCTATCTCGACGGGCGCGACCAGCCCAATCTGAAGCAGATGGCCGCGTCGTTCGAAGCCCAGGAGGGTGGCGCGGACCGCAAGGTCGAGGCGATCTTCAGCAATCTGGCGCGGGTCGCGCGCCATCCGAAGTGGAAGGGTTGCGGCTTCCTGCGCACCGCCGCGGAACTCGCCTCGATGCCTGGCCATCCGGCGATCAAGGTCGGGTCGCGGCACAAGTCCAACTTCGAGGCATGGCTGGCTGGCGCGTTGTCCGGGTACGACATCGAAGAGCCGCAAGTCCTGGCCCGTGAAATCGTGCTGCTGATAGACGGCTGCTTTTCGATCATGCTGATCCACCGCAATGCCGACTACATCGAAGCCGCCGGACGAGCCGCGGCCACGCTGGTCAGGGCGCGAATCTCAGGGCCACGCCTAGAAACCGAACGCCAGCCAAGCGGTGCCGGCGACGAGCGTGATCATTGTCAGCGGCAAGCCGACCTTGAAGAAGGCACCGAAGGACAACGGGTTGCCGGTGACCCGCGCGTGCTCGGCAACGATCAGGTTGGCGACCGAGCCGAGCAAAGTGAAATTGCCGGCGAGCGTCGAACTCATGGCGACGACCAGCCAGGCACGCTGCGGATTCTCCAGGCCCGGTATGAACGGCCTCAGCGCCAGCACGGCCGGAACATTGCTCATGATGTTGGAGAGCACTGCGGTGAAGCCGGACAGCCGCCAGACGTCGTCCAGGCCGAGATCCTTGGCCGAGGCGATGATGTCGGGGGTCAGCAGTGTCTTTTCGGCGCCGGCAACCACGACGAACAGCCCGGCGAACATGAACAGCAGCGGCCCGTCGATTTCGCGGTAGATGCGTTCAGGCTTGATGGCGCGGGTGAGCAGGAGAATGGCGCCGCCGACCAGCGCCGCCTTGGCCACGGGAACGCCGGCGAAGAAGGCGATCGCCAGCCCGATGCAGACGATCACCGCCTTCAGCACTTGCCCGCGATGCATGCGGCCGCGCGAGACATGCGGCGTCAATTGAGCGGTACGGGTGAATTCGGTCCGGTAGACGATGCGCACGATGACGATGACCGCGACGAGGCCGAACAGAGCGACCGGCGCCAGCGCCGCCGAAAAGGTCGGATAGGAAATGCCTGACAGCGCGCCGATGACCATGTTTTGCGGATTGCCGGTGATGGTGGCGACGCTGCCGCAGTTCGATGCCGTGGCGGTGGCGATCAGATAGGGGACCGGGTTGCGGTTGATGACGCGGGTGACGTGGACGACGATCGGCGCCATGACCAGGCAGATGGCGTCGTTGACCAGGAAGGCCGACAGCACGCCGGTTAGAAGCGTCACCATCACCAGGAGCATGAACGGTGCGTGCGCGTGCTCGATGGCGATCGCGCCAAGGCCGCGAAAGGCGCCCGATACCTTCAGATGCGCCACCACGATCATCATGCCGAGCAGAAGCGTGATGGTGTCGAAATTGATGGCCCGGTAGGCATCCTCCATGCTGAGCGCTCCAATGGCGATCATCGCGGCGCCGCCAAGCAGTGCGATCCCCGCGCGGTCGAGACGCAGGCCAGGGATGCGGCCGATAGCGACGCCGGCATAGGTGAGGACCAGGATCAGCAGTGCCGCGGCGCCCATCAATGTCATCGGTGGAAGTCCTGCTCGATCTGATGGCGCGCCGAAGGGTGTCTGGAAAGGCCAGACGGCGTGGTGCCGCTAACGCCGGTAGAAATCAAGCTGTTGCCGCAATGCCTGCGGCGAAAACAGCTGTTCGACGGTCTGCCTCGCCTTCTTGCCCACGGTTACTCGCCGCGCCGGATCGGCCTTGAGCTCGGCCAGGATGCCGGCCGCCTGCTGCGTGGTTTCGAACAGAAAGCCGTTTTCGCCATGCCTGATGTGGTCGGCATAGCCGCCATGCACATGACAGACCACGGGCAAACCGCAAGCCATCGCCTCGAACACGACGCGGCCGAACGTCTCCACATGCGAACCGGTGCGGTAGTAGAACACGTCGAGCGTCGGCAGGAACTGTTCGGCGGCAAATTGGCCCTGCGGCAGGAGTTCGAGCAGCGGATGCGGCGCGAGCCTGTCCCGGAGCGGCATGCCGCCTTGAATCCGCACCGCGACGCCATCGACCAGCAATGCCTCGTAAAGCGCCGCATCGTCGGCATGATGCTTGTCCGCCGTGTCGCGGCTCAGCCGGCCGACCGTCAACGGGCCGTCCGGCCTTGCCTGCCGTGGCGCGAAACGGTCGATATCGATCGGCGACGGATGAACGACGCCCTCGACCCGCAACAGGCGCTTTTGAAAGTCGGATATCAACACCAGTTCGGCGTCTGGCCAGCCAAGCAGGCGCGGCATGCGCGTCGTCAGCGCGATGATTTTCGGGTGGAAGGTGTTGAAGACATAGATCAGCCGGCGCGGCCTTGGGATCAAGTAAGGCCATAGCTTGTTGCGCCAATGCGCGCCGAGGAAGACATAGGTGCTACCGTCCGGCGCGTTGCGCGTTGCCGGCGAGACGGGGCGAATCGGGAATTGGCGCATCAGCTCGTCCGATACGCGCGACGAGGTTGCCCACAGCCGCACCGGCCCATCGGCGCTCAACAGTCGGTACAGGTCCAGGGTTTCGCGTTCACTGCCGCCAAACGGGTTCTGAAAACCGTTGAACAAATGGATCATGATCGCTGCGCTTACCTGGCCTTGCCCGGAGGAAGCACAGCGGTGAGAGAGCGTCAAGGAAGCCGCCCGCGTCAGCCCCCAGCCACTTGCAAGGCGGTGGTCAATGCATGGTGGTGGCGCTGGGTTCCGGGGCGGCCTGTGCCGGATCGAAGCTGACCTGATCGCGGCCATTCGATTTGGCGGCATAGAGCCGTCTGTCGGCGGCGGAGAATATCGCCTCATAGGTGGTCGGCCCGTTGAAGCTCGTGCCGCCGATACTGACGGAAAGCGGACAGGAGCGGCCACCGGGCGAAAAGTCCATCTCGCTGATGCGCCGGCGGATGCTTTCGGCAACCAGCCAGGATTGCGAGGGATCGACACCAGGCAGAAACACGCCGAACTCCTCGCCGCCAATGCGGCCGACGATATCGCTGCCGCGCAATTGTGCCTTGATCGTCTGCGCTATCAGCTTGAGCGCCTGGTCGCCGCAGTCATGGCCGAGGCGGTCGTTGATCGACTTGAAGTGGTCGGCGTCGATGATCAGCAGCGCGCCGGAACGGGTCGGCTCCTGTTTGCGGGTCTGCTCGAGATAGGCTTCGACCAGCATCGAGAAGGCACCTCGGTTCAACACCGCCGTCAGGCTGTCCGTCGCCGCGATGACGCTGAGATCGCGCTGGGCTATGGCCAGCTGCCGGATCTTCCACATGAGAAAAAACAGGAACGAGCCGCCCAGCACCAGGGGAAGCATCAGGTCGGTGAGCTGCGCGCGCCAGACGGCCTCGGTCGAAAGATAGGGGAAATTGAACGAATCGACGAAAAACGCCACAGCGATAAAGAACGCCGTTCCGGCGGCTGTGACAGCGACCACCCTGCCCCAGCTGGTCGGCGACAGGTCGAGCTTCATCCCGTTTCACTCCGTTAGCCGTCTCTACTATGACGTGCCAACGCAAACAAAATGATAAGATGTTCGTTTCAATTCGAGATCGGTTGGCGGGAGCCGGGGCACGCTTGCCTCAATGGGCGGCAGTGCTCCGGCGGCAGAAGCGAATTCACCGAATTTCGCCTGGATGAGGGGAGATCCTGAATTCAGCGGTTGGGTGACGGCCCACCCGCCTCGACAACGAAGGATGCCGCGATCAGGTCGTCGGCATCCAGTCGCAGCGAACCGTCGCCCGCCCCCATGATGGCGGCGACCTTGTGAAAGGTCCTCATCTCATGGTCGGAAATTTCGGCATCATGCATTCTGGCCTTGAGTTCGGCGATACGCCGCACCAAAGCAGGGGACGTTCCAATTTCACGTTTCGACATGGCCTGCTTCTCCTCCCCCAACCCGCACCTATTTTGCCCCGCCCGTTTCGCTGGTCCTCACACTGCCTGTTTATCAGGCACCGCGAATACAAGGCCCCGAACGCGCGGTGTGTGCTAAGGTTCCAGGCCAGGAAGATCACGAAATAATTCCGGGACGATGATGCTGAGCGGCCGGAGCCGACGGCACGCGTGCTGATCTTGTCGCGCTTTTGTTTGCTCGGATTGCGAACTCGCCGGACCGCGGTCCCGCACCCAAAAAGGGCGGGCGCACAGCACGGGGTCCGCCCAGCGGACAATCAAGTCCGCCGCATAGCTCGCTTCCTCACAGGAAACCTTACTCGTGATGCTGCACGATATAGCTCGTGCTGACGGCGCTGCTCCCAATGCCTCGGGTCACCACAACCGTCGTATATCCGGTAGGCAGCGAGCCGGTGACGGTCTGGTCGACAGGACGGCATCGGCCGACTATTTCTCCGCTAGGCGCTGCCGCGAGCCTGTCGGCCAATGAGGCACGGCATTCCTCAAGCGAGGCATAGCGAGTCTCAGGTGCCCAATTGACAGGTTTGCAGACGGACGCTTGGCTCGGGCTGCACGAAAGCAAAACCATCACCGCTGCGGTTGCTGGATCCATTCCCGAGGCTCCCATGTCGGACGAGCCTAAACGCGGGTCGGAAATCTTTGTTTCGCAGCCGCTAAAATATTGTGCCGCCGGGGATGCTCCTCCTCGAACCTTTGGCACGCGGAATTGCCAATAGGGTTCTGGCGCTGCTTGCGCGGGCCGATCGCCTGTCCCAAAGCTCCGGCAGCCCGCAGCTTGCTGGCGGGCTTATCTCGCTGATATCAATTCCGCCAATTCAGCGTGTGGCTGGCGACAGCTCAGATGCCAAACGCACGCTCGCGCCTGAGAAGACCACGAAGGCAAAAACCAGCACGGCAGCGGCCACGATCAGCGAGCCGGCGGCGACGACCGGCTCGATCGCCGTATAGCCGCCGTGTAGCATCAGATACAGGGCTGGCAGCATGATTACCAAGCCGATCGTATAGAGGCCGTAGTGGATCATTGCGATCTTACGAGCTGCCTTTGCGGGATTGAGGGCGTAGTAGCCGCCGAATATCGCGCTTGTGACCCATCCGAGCAGATTGATATGTGCATGGGCCGGAAAAGCACCGTGGTCGCCCGAGATCGCCATCTGCAAACCGGCGCCTATTCCCAAAATGAGCCACACGACGGCGGTCTTGAAGAAAAGATCTGAAACTCTAGGCATGACACTCCTCCCAAAATGCCAATTTCAAAGCACGTCGATATTAGGTCTTCCTAAAATGAAAACGCAATCAAAATCAAAAACGTCCACAGAACCCTCTCGGGCCAAGTGTTACCCATGTCTTCGGTATAAACCGTAACCCATGTGTCCGGAACGGACCCTGAAAAGATTGGCGATCCCGACAGGATTCGAACCTGTGACCATCGGCTTAGAAGGCCGGTGCTCTATCCAGCTGAGCTACGGGACCGCTGGCCGACCCGGGGGCCGGTAGATATTGCCTCTGGCGCCCGTTTGGGCACGCGTTCAATGCGTCCAGGGCGTCCTGCGGTCATAGCGGAAATTCTCCGCATAGGAAATCTGGCGGCGCTTGGCCTCTTTCGGCTCCTCGACGCGGAAGGCAAGGCCTTCCTTTTCGGCATAGGCCACTGCTTCTTCCCGCGTGTCGAAGGTAAGCCTGATCTGGCTTCTCATGTCTCCGGACGTGGTATAGCCCATCAGCGGGTCGATCTTCTTGCGCATCTCGGGGTCGAATTCCAGCACCCAATAGCCGGTCTTGGCCTTGCCGGACTGCATCGCGGTTTTGGCTGGGCTGAAAATGCGCGCGGACATGGCCACCTCATTGTTGTGCAAGGCGGTATCGCCCGCCCGTGGCCCGTCATTACTGCGCAATGCGCACGGCGGCAAGGTTTTTGCACTTGCAGGTTTTTGCACTTGCAGGTTTTTGCACTTGCCATCCAACGCCGAAATGAATAGGCAACAGACCGTTCGGAGTGTAGCGCAGGCTGGTAGCGCATCTGGTTTGGGACCAGAGGGTCGGGAGTTCGAATCTCTCCACTCCGACCATCCTTCTCAAAAACGCGATATCGAGAGCCATTGGCATGAGCGCATGGCCACCTTGTGGCTCGCTGACTATGGGCCTGTCGATCTTTGAGCCTGTCGATCCTTTAGGTCTGTCGATCCTGGGCCTTTCGAAAGGCAAGCTCGCCGGGCGAGAACCCCCGCGCCATCCCCCGGCGAGCCTACAACCTGATTTGGAACGCAATCAGGACCGGGGTCAGCCGGCAACTCTCGGAGCAAGACTGATGCCAGCTCTGTCTTCCCAAAATGGAACACCGGCAGGTAACACGGAGAGCCGCCATCCCAGCAGGCTCTATCAAAACATCGAGGCCGTCAGATCTCGAACTCGCCCTGTCCTTCGTCCATCACGCTGACGGTTTCGGCGGCGAGCGCCCTGGTGATCGGCATCTTGCGCTCGAGCGCGATGCGATCCAGCCGCTCCACCACACGCATCGCCGTCGCCAGCGAGCGTTCGATGCGCCGCACCAGATACTGCACGACATGCGGCTCGACCTCGACCTGGCGGTCGGCGAACAATTTGGTGATGACACCCGCCAGCAGAAGGTCGTCGGGCTCGTGGATCTCGACTGTCGCCGCCGCCTTCAGCCGCGAGGCAAGATCGGGCAATGACACACCCCAGGCGGCCGGAAAGCGCCGCGCCGTCAACAACAGCGTCGAGCCGGCGCCACGCACGGCATTGATCAGGTGGAACAGGCCTTGTTCGTCGACTGCTCCGGCGTCGACATCGTCGATCAGCGCCGGGCGGGCGCCAAGATTGGCGATGCTGTCGCCGATGCGCGCCGCGTCGACGGCCACCGCATTGGCATGCGCGCGCCAGATGGCGGCGAGATGCGTCTTGCCGGATCCGGCGGGACCCGCCAGCACCACCACCGGCGAGGGCCAGTCGGGCCAGCGGTCGACCAGCGCCGCCGCCTGGCTGTTGGTGCCGGAGACGACGAGTTCGTCGCGCGAATAGCCGGTGCCGTGGCCGAGATCGAGCGGCAGCTGGCGCGGCGGATCGGTGCGCTGGGCAGTCACGTCAGCGACGCGGCTGCGTGCGGCGGCCGCCGCCACGATCGGCGGGCAGCGGCGGCACGGGCTCTTTCGCATGGCCCTTGTAGAGCGGCGATTCGAGATAACGGGCAATGGCAAAGCGCACCAGCACGGCGACGGCCGCCGAAGCCGGCACGGCGATCAGAAGGCCCACGAAACCGAACAGCGCGCCGAAGGCAAACAGCGCGAACATCAGCCATACCGGATGCAGGCCGACGCTTTTGCCGACCAGCCGGGGCTGCAGGATGTTGCCTTCGATGAACTGGCCGATGAAGAACACCACGGCGACGGCGACGATCATGGTCCAGTCCGGCCAGAACTGGACGAAGGCAACGCCGACGGCCAGCACCAGGCCGGTCAGTGAACCGACATAGGGAATGAAGGAGATCAGCCCGGCGAAGAGGCCGATGAGGATGGCGAAATTCAAGCCGGTCAGCGTCAGGCCGGTGGCGTACATAGCGCCAAGCACCAGGCAGAGCGTGCCCTGGCCACGCACGAAGCCGGCGGTGGCGGTGTTGATGTCGCGCGCGATGGCGCGCACCGTGGCGACGTTGTCGCGCGGCACCCAGCTGTCGATGACCGCGACCATGCGGTCCCAGTCGAGCAGCATGTAGAAGGCAACCACCGGCGTCACCACGAACAGGCTGACCACCGAGACCAGCGCCATGCCGGAAGTCCACAGCGAGGTGAACACGGTGGTGATCAGGCCAAAGCCGGAAGTCAGCAGCGAATTCAGCCCGTCGCGCAAGCCATTGGCGTTGACGCCGAATTTCTCTTCCAGCCATTTCGGGTCGAACGACGTGATCAGGCTCTGCAGCCGGGTCAGGTACTCCGGCAGTTTGCCGGCGAAGTCGGCCATCTGCGTCGCCAGCACCGGTATCAGAATGACGAATGCCAGCACCAGCACGATCAGGAAGGTGATGAGGATGACCACCGTCGCCATGAAGCGCGACAGGCCGAGCCGCTGCAGCCGGTCGGCGACCGGATCGAGAAAATAGGCAAGCACCATGCCGGCGACGAAGGGCAGCAGTATGTCGCTGAAGATATAGAGGAACAGCGCAAGCACCGCCAATCCGGCCAGCCAGAAGAATATCTGCCGGCGGAACGCCAGAGACGCAGTTTCGCCTGCCGCCGCAGCCTCAGCGGCCGCTTCGATGGATCCTTGGTCAGGTGTCCGGTTTGGAGCTTTCGCCATAGCCGCTCATATGCCTCAGCCAAGCCACGAGATAGGCCGCGGCCGAAGCCACGGTCAAGACCCCGGACAGCAATATGAGGGCCGGCCGCAAAGGGTCGAGTCGCACGGCAAGAGCCAGCTCGCCCAGCACGACCGCCGCCAGGACGATCTGGATGGCGGTGTTGGCCTTCGAGACGAACAGCGGCTTCATCTCGACCGGTTGGGCCATGATGGAAGACAACAGAACCGCGCAAACGATCAGCGCGTCGCGCGCCACCATGGTGACGACCAGCCACAGCGGCAACTGTCCGATGAAGCCCATGACGATGAACACCGAAACCAAAAGCAGCTTGTCGGCAATCGGATCGAGATAGGCGCCGAGCCCGGACCACTGGTTGAAACGGCGGGCGATGAAGCCATCGACACCGTCGGAGACGCCGGCGACGACGAAACCGACGAAGGCCCAGTCCCAGCGCTCCTGCAGCATCGCCAGCACCACGGCGGGCACCAGGAGAAGCCGCAGGATGGTGATCAGGTTGGGGATCGTCAAATGCGTGCCTGCCAGTTTGCTTGCTGATAGATGATGGAGACGTAAGCCGGGTGCAAGGGAAGCCGCCAATCCCCTTTGCCGCGCGGACTGGCCGGCTGGGGTCCGCTGTCCACGATTTTGTCACTTTGAACCGCCCCTCCGCCGCCGTTATCCTTGCCCCCCGAAACCATTCATGCGAAGAGCCCGCAAACAGGGAAATTGCGATGAGCAAGCGCGAAACGGGCCAGGACAAAACGGGCAAGCGCAGGAACGGGCTCACTTATGCCGAAGCCGGTGTCGATATCGATGCCGGCAATCTGATGGTCGAGAAGATCAAGCCGCTGGTGCGCGCGACGCGCCGGCCGGGCGCCGATGGCGAGATCGGCGGGTTCGGCGGCCTGTTCGACCTCAAGGCGGCGGGCTTCACCGATCCGGTGCTGGTCGCGGCCAATGACGGCGTTGGAACCAAGCTCAAGATCGCCATCGAAGCCGGCAAGCACGACACGATCGGCATCGACCTCGTCGCCATGTGCGTCAACGACATCGTCGTGCAAGGTGCCGAGCCGCTGTTCTTCCTCGACTATTTCGCCACCGGCAAGCTCGACCCCGACCAGGGTGCGGCGATCGTCGGCGGCATCGCCCTGGGCTGCCGCCAGGCCGGCTGCGCGCTGATCGGCGGCGAGACGGCAGAAATGCCCGGCATGTACCACGGCAACGACTACGACCTTGCCGGCTTTGCGGTGGGCGCGGCCGAACGCGGCCAGTTGCTGCCGACCGATGATATCGTCGAAGGTGACGTGCTGTTGGGTCTGGCCTCCTCGGGCCTGCATTCGAACGGGTTTTCGCTGGTGCGCCGCATCGTCGGTGTCAGCGGCCTCGCCTGGAGCGATCCGGCGCCATTCAACGACGAGGTGACGCTGGCCGAGGCGCTGCTCGAACCGACCCGCATCTACGTCAAGTCAATCCTCAAGGCGATCCGCAACACGCATGGCATCAAGGCGCTGGCCCACATCACCGGCGGCGGCTTCCCGGAAAACATTCCGCGCGTGCTGCCCAAGGACTTTTCGGCGGAACTCGACCTCGAGGCGATCGACGTGCCCGCGGTATTCTCCTGGCTGGCCAAAGTCGGCGGCGTTGCGCCGGAAGAGATGATGCGCACCTTCAATTGCGGCATCGGCATGATCCTGGCGGTCGCCTCCGGCCAGGCGGCGCAGGTCGCCGCCGTGCTGCAGGAAGCCGGCGAGACGGTGACGCCGATCGGCCGCATCGTGCCGCGCCGCGACGCCGGCGTCATCTATCGGGGCTCGATCGGCCTATGAATATGCAGAAGAAACGCACCGTCGTCCTGATCTCGGGACGTGGATCGAACATGACCGCGCTGATCGCTGCTGCCAGCGACCCGGCCTTCCCGGCGGAGATCGTCGGCGTCATCTCCGACAAGGCGGATGCCGCCGGCCTTGGCATCGCCAAAGCACGCGGTATCGCCACCCGGGTCATTTCCCGTGCCGACCATGGCAGCAAGCAGGCGCATGACGCCGCGATCGACGCCGCACTCACGGCCTTCAACGCCGATATCGTGGCGCTGGCCGGCTATATGCGCATCCTCACCCCCGGCTTCGTGCAGAAATGGCAGGGCCGCATGATCAACATCCACCCTGCCCTGCTGCCCGCCTTCAAGGGGCTTGATACGCATGCGCGCGCACTTGCCGCCGGCATACGCATCCACGGCTGCACGGTGCATTTCGTCACGACCGAAATGGATGACGGCCCGATCATCGCGCAGGCGGCCGTGCCGGTGATGGTCGGCGACAATGCCGACACGCTGGCCGCCCGGGTGCTGAAGGCCGAGCACCGGCTCTATGCGCTGGCGCTGGGGCTGGTCGCCGAAGGCAAGGCGCGCATGGAGGCCGGCCGCACCGTGCTTGCCCATTTTGCCGACGATGCCGACAACGGCACGTCGGTGGTGATGGCGCCCGACCCGCTGCGCGAAGAAGCCGATCTGGAGCACCTGGCGCGCATTACGCCTTGAGTTGAGGACGTGGCGATGAGACAGCTGCTTCTCCTTCGTCACGCAAAATCGAGCCGAGACGACCCTGGTCTCGACGATTTCGACCGGCCGCTCGCCGAGCGCGGGCTGAAGACTGCGCCGCTGATCGGGCGCGAGCTTGCGGCGCGCGAATGGCTGCCGGATCTGGCGCTGGTGTCGCCGGCGCTGCGCACACGCGACACCTGGCGGCTGGTGGCGGCGGAGTTGCCCATGCATCCTCGATCCGTGTTTGCCGAGGCGCTCTATGACGCTTCGGCGGCGGATATTATGAGCCAGATTCGCCTGGCCGACCCGTCGAACGGTTGCCTGCTGGTGGCCGGCCACAATCCGGGCCTGGAGGATCTGGCGAAACAGCTTGCCGGTTCAGGATCGGAAGCGAAAGCGCGCAAGCGGCTCGAGGAAAAGTTCCCAACGGCAGCCCTTGCACGCTTTGTCTTCGACGGCGACTGGTTCGGCCTGACGTCCGCGCGGCTGACGTATTTCCTGCGGCCGAGGGATCTGAGCCAGTAAGCTGATGTTGGCAGGAACGGCGGGGCGAACCCTCCGCATATCTGCCCACGGACATCAGTTCCCCCAGATGCCCTGGCCGGGTTCGGGCCATTCCTTGGTGGGTTTCACGTTGATGTCGGCTGCCTTGTGCCCGGCCATGTCCGTGTTTTTGACCGCGCCGGTAACGGCGTGATCGACGCCGGCAACCGAGGCGACCGGCTGGTTGGCACCATCGGAGCCATAGTGCTCGCTGCCGGCAAAGGCAGCGCCGACCATAACGAGAATGGCGGCGGTAGCGAGAGCGATCCTGTTCATTTCAATCTCCTGTTTCATCCGTTGGGCGGCGTCTTGGGAGGACGGTTCCGCTAGTGCATGATGCCGAAAAATGTGAAGCGGTTTTCGGACGCGATCATGCTCTATCTCTTTGATTTAGAGCCGAATTCAGATTTCAAATCATTCGACCTGAAATCATCCGGCTCTATGGACAAGACCTAGGGCCAACGGGTTTTATTCCTGGAGGTGGAAGCTTTTTTCTGGCGAGTGCGAAGACCGACGGCCCAAGACGGTGCTCGTCAGTGCCTGCGCCATGGGCACAAAAACAAGAGCGGCGGGCCAAGCCCACCGCTCTTTGTCGTCATGCAAGGGTTTGAAGCTGTTAGCGGCCCCAGATGCCCTGGCCCGACTGGGCAGGAACCTTCGCATTGGCGTCGGCCTGCGTCTTGTCGATCTTCAGGATCGAACCGGTGCGGAGCGTGTCGACGTTGGAAGTCGACTGGGTGGCGACCGGCTGGTTGGCATTGTTTGAGCCATAATTGTCGCTGCCGGCGAAAGCGGTGCCCGTGGCAACGAGGATGGCGGCGGCGGTAAGAGCGATCTTGGTCATTTTGGTTACTCCAGTTTGCTAGTCCTGTCCGGTCTAGTGGCGTGCCCTTGGGAGGAATTTCGCGTCGCTCGGACCACCCCGAAGTAGGGAGTGCCTTTTTGGATTGCCAGTCGGGTCGGTTTTACAGTCTTCCATTATATTATGAACAATGCATATTGCACCGCAGCAAATGCGACATTATTTCTTCAATGTTTTCAGCAGCTTAAGTTTTCGCCTTCGACGAAAGCGACACCAGTTCGCGAGCTATTGTTCACCGTTTGCGATACAATCCGTTAATCAGAACCGAACCGTTCGGTTCGATCTAATGGGAAAATGGATGCGGAAATGGATGGATCGAGCGTGCGTAAAACCTTTCGCCGCCGGCCACCTGCCCGCATTTGCCTTGCGTCGAGATCGACACTATCGCTCATTTCAGGTCTGATTGTCGGATGCGGCGGCCGTTCGAGCCCGGGGCAGCCGCCGAGACCGAGAAAAGACGGACGCAGGAACAGCAACAGACATGCGATTGCTGCTTGTCGAGGACAACCACGAACTGGCGGACTGGCTTGGCAAGACCCTGCGCCAGGCGCATTACGTCGTCGACATCGTACATGACGGCGAGGATGTCGAGCATGCGCTGGCGGCCGGCGAACACGCGCTCATCATCCTCGACCTCGCGCTGCCGCGCATGGGCGGAATGGAGGTGCTGCGCATGCTGCGGGCGCGCGGCAACCGGGTGCCGGTGATCGTGCTCACCGCAAATGCCAGCCTCGACGGCCGCGTCAAAGGCCTCAACGAAGGCGCGGACGACTACCTGGCCAAGCCTTTCCAGATCGAGGAACTCGAGGCGCGTATCCGCGTGCAGTTGCGCCGCGCCAATGACCGCACCGCGCCGATGATCACCTGCGGCGACCTCGTCTTCGACACCAACACAAGGCTGTTTTCGCTCGCGGGCGAAACGTTGGCGCTGACACCGCGCGAACACGCAGTGCTGGAACAATTGATGGTCAAGGCCGGGCGCACCGTGAGCAAGGCGGCATTGTCGGCCGCGATCTACGATTTCGAGACCGACGCCGATCCCAGCGCCATCGAGATCTACGTCCACCGCGTGCGCAAGAAGCTCGAAGGGTCGCGGGTCCAGATCGCCACCTTGCGTGGCCTCGGCTATCTCTTGCGCCAAGACGATTTGGCGCCATGAGGATCAACAGTCTCCGCTTGCAGCTTCTGGCTTGGGTGGTGTTGCCGCTCGTCGGGCTCGCGACCATCAATCTATGGACCAGCCACCGCAACGCGCTGGCGACCGCGGATCTTGTCACCGACCGCATGCTGATGGGCTCGGCGCGGGCTATCGCCGAACGTGTAGCCGTGGCCGACGGCGTGCTCGACGCCACGATACCGCCGGCGGCGATCGAAATGTTCGATACCGGCGATCAAGACAGCGTCTACTACCATGTCAAGACGGCTGGAGGGCGGCTGCTGACTGGCTACCCTAACCTGCCGGAGGCACCGAAGTCTTCCAGCACAGAGGCGAGCTATCGCGACCATCGGCTGAGGCTGCTTACCTTCAGCCACACGGTGGTCGGCGCAGGCAACGATTCGCCGATCACCGTTACCGTCGGCGTCTCGCTTGGCGGACACGACGCCATGGTGCGGCGTCTTTGGTTTGGCGCCTTTGCCCAGCAACTGGCGCTGGTGGCGATTGCCGGCGTGTTCGTGCTGCTCGGCTTGCGTCGCGGCCTGGCGCCGTTGATCCGGCTGCGCGATGCGGTACGCTCGCCAAACCGCAGCGACCTCGATCCGGTCGAAGTGCCCGGTGCGCAAAGCGAGATCCGCCCGCTGATCGACGCGCTCAACGCCTATATGGAACGCGTGCGGGCGCAGATGGCGGCGCAGCGCCGCTTCATCGCCAATGCGGCGCACCAATTGCGCACGCCTCTGGCGCTGCTGTCGACGCAGGCGAGCTATGCGCTTCGCGAAACTGCCCCCGGCGCGCGCCAGGAAGCGCTGGTGGCGCTGCAGGCGAGCTCCGGCAAACTGGCGCGATTGGCCGAACAGCTCTTGACCCTGTCACGCGCCGAGCCAGGCAGCCGGCGGCCGCGCGCCGACCGCATCGACCTGACCGAAGCCGCCCGCCACGTGCTGGAAATGCAAGCCCCGGCGGCGATCGCCCGCAACATCGACCTCGGCCTCGATGAGGCCGGTCCCGTGCCGGTCATCGGCGACGGCACCATGCTGCGCGAGATGATCGTCAACCTCGTCGACAACGCGCTGCGCTACTCTCCGGTCGGGGGTCGTGTCACGGTCAGCCTGGCGGCCATCGATGGCGAGGCCGTGCTGGCCGTCGCCGACAACGGACCCGGCATCCCGGCGGACGAACGCGAGCATGTGTTCGAACGCTTCTATCGCGTCGCCGGTTCAAGCGAGCAGGGCAGCGGGCTCGGGCTCGCCATCGTGCGCGAGGTCGTCGAAAACGCCGGCGGCCGCGTCACCCTGGGGGATGGCGCGGCTGGCGGCCTGAGGGTTGAGGTGCGGCTGCCGCTGGCGGGCAGCTAGCATACGTCGCCGTTCTTCACTGCGTCTCGTGCAGCGGCTGCGGACGCCATTTCGCCAGGCGATCCTCGACCATTGTCATCAGATACTCGGCGCCCAGCGCCACCACCATGACGATGACGATCGCCGCGTACATGCCGGCGGCATCGAAGGATCCCTTGGCGATGTTGATCAGCAGGCCGATGCCGAAGCGCGCGCCGACGAACTCGCCAACGATCGCGCCGATGATGGCAAAGCCGAAGCTGACATGCAGGCTGGCGAAGATCCAGCTCATTGCCGAAGGCACAATCACCGAGCGGGTCAACTGCCAGTTGGACGCGCCCAGGATGCGGGCATTGGCGATCATCGCCCTGTCGGCTTCCCGCACGCCCTGAAAGGCATTGTGGAAGACAACGAAGAAAACCATTACGAAGGCGAGCGCCACTTTCGAAGCCAGGCCAAGGCCGAGGATCATGATGAAGATCGGCGCCAGAACCACGCGCGGGATGGAATTGATCACCTTGATGTAGATGGAGAAAATATCGGCGGCCATGCGGTTGCGGCCGAGCGCGACGCCGATGATGATACCTGCGACCGAGCCGGTCACGAAGCCGATCACGGACTCCTCCATGGTAACATAGAGATGGTACCAGAGCGGCCCCTCGGACGTCCCTTCGGTGGTCCATTCGTAGAGCCGCTGCGCGATCGCGCTCGGCATTGCGTAGAAGAACGGATCGATCCAGGCCTGGCGCGCGGCGATTTCCCAAAGCCCGAGAAAGGCAACGAGGATGGCGACCCGCCAGAACATCACCGCACGGCGGCGGTGCTGCGACGCCTTTGCCGCGGCCGCTTCGATTTCCGCGTCCGATGTACCAGGCTTGAAAGCCCCTGCTCTGATGTCGATGGCGGCATCTGTCATGGCGTTCCTCCTCAGGCTGCCGCGCGCGCATAGCTGGTCTCGACCTCTTCCTTGAGATCGGCCCAGATGGTGCGCGAGTAATTGATGAAGCTCTGCTCGTAGCGGATATCAGCGACTACGCGCGGGCGCGGCAGGTCGATCGTGTAGACCGACTTCACGGTCGCCGGCCCGGCGGTCAGGACATAGACCTTGTCGGCCAGGGCGATCGCCTCCTCAAGATCATGCGTGACGAAGACCACGGAAGCCTTTGCCTGCGACCACAGGCGGAGCAGCTCCTCGTGCATCAACACGCGCGTCTGCACGTCGAGCGCCGAAAACGGCTCGTCCATCAGAAGGATTTCCGGGCCGTTTATGAAGGTCTGGGCAAGCGCCACGCGCTTGCGCATGCCGCCGGAAAGCTGGTGCGGATAATGCTGCTCGAAACGCGACAAGCCGACGCGTGCCAACCAGTCGCGTGCCGCGGCCGTGGCATCCGCCTTGGCTCGCCCGCGAAAAAGCGGGCCGGCCATCACGTTCTCGATCACAGTCCGCCAGGGAAACAAGGCATCGCTTTGGAAAACAAAACCGATGCGCGGATCTATTCCCTTGACGGGGGCTCCCATGACACGGACCTCGCCGGCACTCGGGCTTGCCAGCCCGGTAACAAGATTAAGGGTGGTGGACTTTCCGCAACCGGTCGGACCGACAACGGCGACGAATTCGCCACGCTCGACGGTCATGGTGAAATCGCGCAGCGCCGTGAGCGATTTTCCGGTGGGTGAAAGGAACCGCCGACTGACGTTGATCAGTTCAATCGCTGGTGTGGTCTTGTCTTGGGTCATGGTGAAACTCCGGGTTCGAGCGGACGCCCGCCGTCGGGCTGAACCACCGGACGTGGGAAACCGGCGGCTGCCGGCGCGATGTCGCGTATCGCGCCGGCGCGGCCTGCTACTTGGCGTTCTTGACGAATTCCGAGGTGTAGGTCTTAGAGAGGTCGATCTGCTTGCCCTGCAGTTCCTTCTTGAAGGCTGAAAGAACCGTCAGCACCGTCTCCGGGCCTCCTTCGGGCATTATCCCGTCGGGGGTGAACATTGCCTTGCCGGCATCGAGGGCCTTCACGTAGCCTTCCTTGTCGCCGACGTAATAGTCCTTCGGCATCTTGTCGGCGATCTCGGCGCCGCTATGCGTGTTGATGAACTTCTGCGTCTTGACGAAGGCATTGGCCAGCTTCTGCACGATGTCCTTATGCGCTTCGACCCAGTCGGTCTGCATATAGAGGGATGCAGCCGGGTAAGTGCCACCGAGCGCAGCCTTGGTGCCCTCCATTGTGCGCATATCGATAAGAACGGTCGCTTCGCCGGTCTTCAGCAGCCGGGTGATCGTCGGCTCGGTCGTCATGCCTGCCTGGATCTTGTCCTGCTGCATGGCGGCAATGAAGGTCGTGCCGGCGCCAACCGGAACCGAGGTAAATTCGCCGAGCTTCAAGCCGTTCTTGACGGCGAGATATTCCGTAAGAAAATTCGTCGATGAGCCCAGACCGGTCACGCCCAGGCTCTTTCCCCTGAAGTCGGCGGGCGATTTGATCTCCGGATGTTTCGTCGAAACAAGCTCGACTTCGCCCGGCGCTTGGCTGAACTGGACAATCGATTCAACGAACTTGCCCTTCGCTTGCAGGTCGATGCAATGGTCGTAGAAGCCGACGACTCCCTGCACGGCCCCGGCAAGCATCTCGTTCTCGGCATCGACGCCGGCCGGTTCGTTCAGCAACTCGACGTCGAGGCCCTCGTCCTTGAAGTAGCCGAGCGCTTCGGTCAGCTTGGCAGGCAGATAGATCTGTTTCTCGTAGCCGCCGACCATGATGGAGACCTTCTCGTCGGCGCGTGCGGACGGCGCGGACAAGGCCATGGTGGCGACAAGTGCGGTTGTGGCGGCTGAATCAAGCAGAATTCGCGCGAGCGACATGGCCTCTTCCCTTTGTTCGTTTCCCGCACCCCTCTCTCTCCCATCGCTTTTTGCGCGACAATATGGGGGCGCCTGTCAACAATTATGACACCAACCTTTCATCCAGCTTTCAGGGCAAAGCCGAAAATCAGGGCAACCTACGGATCGGTAGCGGCCGACGGGCCGCCGCGACGCTGCACGCCGCGTGTTCAGCCGTTCAGACCCAGCACGTCGCGCATGTCGTATTCGCCGGGGTGGCGCCCCGCCACCCAGAGCGCGGCAGCGATGGCGCCGCGGGCGAACATGATGCGGTCGCCGGCCGCATGCGACAGGGTAACCGTTTCGCCCTCGGTGCCGAAGCTGACGCTGTGCTCGCCGACGGTGCTGCCGCCACGCACCACCGCGAAGCCGATCTCGCCTGCGGGCCGCGCGCCGGTGACGCCATCGCGAACACGCCGCGCCACCGCGTCGAGTTCGACCTTGCGTCCGCCGGCCACGGCTTGGCCAAGCATCAAGGCGGTGCCCGACGGCGCGTCGATCTTGTGTCGGTGATGCGCCTCGAAGACCTCGGCGTCCCAGTCTTCGGGATCGAGCGCTGTCGCCGCCCGTTCGACCAATCCGACCAGCATGTTCAGCCCCAGCGAAAAGCTGCCGGAGCGCACGATGGCGATGGTCTTTGCGGCCTCGGCGATGTCGGCGAGTTCAGTCGCATCGAAACCAGTCGAGCCGATAACAAGGGCTGGCCCGCCGCGAGCAGCGCAAAACCTTGCCAGGTCAGCGGAGGCCGCCGGCGTGGTGAAGTCGATGACCAAATCGGCCGCGGCAAGCGCCTCCTCGCGGCTAACCAGCCCATCACCGACAATGCCCGGCCGATGAAAGCGAGCGGCGAGCGCCAGCCGTGGATCGGCCCGCACGGCGTCAGCCATCTGGCGGCCCATGCGGCCGAGCGCGCCGGCGATGGCGATCCTGATCGGCGGCTGCGGCATGGCCTCGGCTATTTCCACATGCCACGCATGCGCGCGCCGATGTCGACGCGCACGTCCGGCCGGGGCGCCCTGCCCTGCGTGGCCTGCGCGCTTGGCCACGACACCTGCTCGAACGCGGCGAGGATCGAGGCCGGGATGAAGCGGGTGCGCGAGGCATAGAGATGGCGGTCGCCGCGCGCCGCCTGGCCGTGGGGGAAGAAGCGCTGCGGCATCACCAGGTTGAGGTTGTCCTTGGCCCGTGTCATCGCGACGTAGAGCAGCCGGCGCTCCTCCTCGATGTCCTCCTTGGTGCCGACGCCGAGATCGGCCGGGATGCAGCCATCGACGGTGTTGAGCACAAAGACATTTTTCCACTCCTGGCCCTTGGCCGAGTGGATGGTCGACAGGATCAGATAGTCCTCGTCCCGATGCGGCGGCCCCGCCTGGTCACTGGTCGCGTCCGGCGGGTCGAGCGTCAGCTCGGTCAGGAAGCGTTCGCGCGAGGCATAACCCGATCCGATCTGCTCAAGTTGCAAAAGGTCGGCGCGGCGCGTGATCGCGTCCTCATGGATGCGCTCCAGATGCGGCTCGTACCACAGCCTGACCTGTTCGAGATCGGCGGGCCATTTGGCGCCGGCCCGCAGGCCCGAATAGAGCGCGACGAAGCTTGGCCAGTCGTCCGCCGCGCGCTGCGGCGGGCGCCATCCGGCCAGGCCCATCGCCTCGTCCAGCGCCGATGTCATCGTCTCGACGACCTGCGCGGCGGCCGAAGGGCCAATTCCCGGCAAAAGCTGCAGCACCCGAAAGCCGGCAACGCGGTCGCGCGGGTTTTCGGCGAAGCGCAGCACCGCCAGCACATCCTTGACGTGGGCGGCATCGAGGAACTTCAAACCGCCGAACTTTACGAAGGGAATGTTGCGCCGCGTCAGCTCGATCTCGAGCGGCCCGCTGTGGTGCGAGGCACGAAACAGCACCGCCTGGGATTTCAGCGCGGTGCCGGCCTCGCGCTCGGCCAGGATGGTGTCGCAGACGAAGTTCGCCTGCTCGACCTCGTCGCGGACGCTCACCAGTCTCGGCTTGCCCGTGGATTTGCGCTCCGACCACAGGTTCTTGGTGAAGCGTTCCGAGGCCTCGCCGATCACCGCGTTGGCGGCGGCGAGGATGGTCTCGGTCGAGCGGTAGTTGCGCTCCAGCATCACCACATCGGCGGCTTGCGCGAACTGCTTGGGGAAATCGAGAATGTTGCGCACCTCGGCGGCGCGGAACGAATAGATCGACTGCGCATCGTCGCCGACCACCGTCAGCCCGGCACCGTCGGGCTTCAGCGCCATCAGGATCGAAGCCTGCAGCCGGTTTGTGTCCTGGTATTCATCGACGAGCACATGGTCGAAACGCCCGCCCAGATGGGCCGCGATTTCAGGCTCGGCCGCCATCTGCGCCCAATAGAGCAGCAGATCGTCGTAATCGAGCACGTTCTGCGCTTGCTTGGTCTCGACGTAACCGGCGAACAGCTGCTTCAACTGCTCGGCCCAGCCGGCGCACCACGGAAAGGCCGAACCCAATATTTCGCCCAGCGGCGCCTGCGCGTTGACGGCGCGCGAATAGATGGCGAGGCAGGTGCCCTTGGTCGGAAAGCGCGCCTCCGTCTTCGAGAGGCCGAGTTCATGCCGAACCAGATTCATCAGGTCGGCGGAATCCTCGCGATCATGGATGGTGAAGGCCGGATCGAGGCCGATCTCCAACGCATAGTCGCGCAGCAGCCGGGCGCCGATGCCATGAAAGGTGCCGGCCCAAGTCAACGCATCCGTGATCACCGCCGCGTCGCGGCCGAGCACCTCGCCGGCGATGCGCTCGACGCGTCTCGCCATCTCGGACGCGGCGCGCCGCGAAAAGGTCATCAGCAGGATGCGGCGCGGGTCGGCGCCCTTGACGATCAGGTGCGCGACGCGATGCGCCAACGTGTTGGTCTTGCCCGAGCCGGCGCCGGCAATGACCAGCAAAGGCCCCGCGATCTTGCCGTCGCCATGCTCGACGGCCTGGCGCTGGGCGTCGTTCAGCCGCGCAAGGTAGGCGGGCGGGACGGTCGATTCCACAAAGGTCGAATCATGGGCGGCGAGGTTCATCGCCCATCAAGCATCGTTTCCGCTTTGTTCGCAACACAGAAGCGGCGCGATAGGGGACGACCACTTTGGAGACTATCGCTTGGGGGACTATCGCTTGGGGACTACCGTTTGGGATCGACACCCATCGCCGCCGATTGACGGCGCAGAGCCTCGCGGTCGCTTCTTGGCGCCGGCAGCAACAGCGGGTCGAAATTGTCGGGCACCTCATCGATCATCTTGCGAGCGAGCCGGTATGCGAGAAGGGCAAGGGTGGCTGCCAGAAGCAAACGGACCATGGATCGGTTCTCCCGTGATCGGGATCAACCAAAGGAACGGCGTTTTGTTCCCTCACGCGAAATTCGCAACCAAACCGACATCACCTCGTTTTGAGACAGGAGGCGATAGCGATGAAAAAGCTAAGATTGGGCCTCGTCCTGGTGGCATTGGCTGTTTCGGCCTGCGACAACAAATTGCCGCCAACGACGGCTCCCGGCGCTGAACAAAGCCTCGCCAGCAACCCGTCGTAAACACGGGCACTGTCGGCAAGTGATCCAATGCTCCTGGGCCGTGCAACAGGTTCTGGGCTCCTTGCAATAGGTCGGATGTTCAAGGCATCGCCGAGATGCATTCCTCGAGCCGATCGAGGCGGAACTTGGCATTGCGCAGTTCGTGCCCGGCTTCGTGCCGTTGCTGACGGCTTGGGGACGCTGACGCCGCCGTCAGGTTCCGTTCGAGCTCGGCGATACGCGCACGCACCTGCCGCGCTTCGTCCTGACGCAACGCCTTTATCCAGTTCCGCCCGCGCATCTGTCTTCCCGCAAGTCCCCAAAGACCCGCCGCCTTATGCCAGCAAGACCCTAACTTCCTGGAAGTACGAATATTCCAAATTTAATGAGTGCTAATTTAGCAAGGCGGCGCCACGAAGAAGAAGGCCGGCGCCGCTTGGGAGGTAGTCTGATAGCGCCGGCCAGGCGGATATCAGGTCCGCCGCGAAGGGAAGGCTAGCTGAGTCTTGCCGCTTCGTCATGCAGGATCGAGGATTTTGGCCTTTTCTGGGGGTTTTCCCCGACAAAGCGCGCCGAGGCGCCTTCTTTCAAACCCCAAGCCGTCGCCTGGCGATGGCGACATGGAAGTTGGCACCGAATAGCAACCCCTCATCATTGAAGTCATAGCTGGAATTATGAAGTGGCGCCGAGGCCTCGCCATTGCCGAGGAAGACGAAACAGCCCGGCACGTGGTCGAGGAAGCGGGCAAAATCCTCCGAGGCTGTCATCGGCTCACCCGCCACCGCGATGTTGCCGGGTTCGAAGACGTCCCTGGCGGCGGCGAAAGCCGCGTCGACCAGTTCGGCATCGTTGCACAGCGGCACGAATTCGCGGCTGTAGTTCACTTCGGCGGTGACGTTGTAAGCGGCGGCGGTGCCTTCGGCGATTATACGCATCTGGCGTTCGATCCCGGCGCTGACCTCGGGGCGGAAGCTGCGTGCGTCGCCAAGGATGCGGGCCAGGCCGGGCAGCGCATTGCGGGTGCCGTCGGTGATCAGTTCGGTCACCGAAACCACCGATATGTCGGCCGGGCTCAGCCTGCGCGAGACGATGGTCTGCAGATTGGTGACCAGCGCGCAGGCGGCGACCAGCGTTTCGTTGCCCGAATGCGGCCGCGCCGCGTGGCCGCCGAGCCCCTTGAGCACGATCTCGAAGATGTCTTCGGCCGACATGATCGGGCCGGCGCGGGTCTCGAAATGCCCGATGGGCAGGCCGGGCATGTTGTGCAGCCCAAATATCTCGTCGAAGGGGAAACGCCGCATCAGGCCATCGTCGAGCATGGCCAGCGCGCCCCTGCCCCATTCCTCCGCCGGCTGGAAGATGAAGCGCACGGTGCCGTCGAAACCGCCCTCCGCAGCCAGCCGCTTTGCCGCGCCGAGCAGCATTGCCGTGTGGCCATCATGGCCGCAGGCATGCATGAGTCCGGGATTGCCGGACCGGTACGAGGCGGTCGACTGCTCGGCGATGCGCAGCGCGTCCATGTCGGCCCTTAGCGCAATGGCACGGTTGCCGCTGCCGCGCTTCAGCGTGCCGACGACACCAGTCCCGCCGACGCCCTCGGTGACATCGTCCAAGCCGAATTCGCGCAGCTTGGCGGCGACGAAGGCCGCGGTGCGCTTCTCCTCAAAGCCGAATTCGGGATGCGCGTGCAGGTCACGCCGCCACCCGGTCATTTCCAGCTGCAGCGTTTCGGAATCGAGTTCAGCCATTCCCGCGCTCCCCCATCCCCGCAAGGTCGGCGACCACATCAAGCAGGATGTTGGCGCCGGCGACAAGCTCGGCATCTTCGGTGTGCTCGCGGGGACTGTGGCTGATGCCTCCGGCGCTCGGCACGAAAATCATCGCCGCCGGCGCGATGCGCGCGATCATCTGCGCGTCATGGCCGGCGCCCGAGGTCATGCGCCTCGAGACGAGCTCGCGCTTGCTGGCGGCGGCCTCGATCAGTTCGACGACCCGGCCGTCGAAAATGACGGGCTCGAAGCGCGCCAGCCTCTCGACCGTCACGGTGATGCCCTCGTTGGCGAGCCGTTCCAGAAAGGCGGCCAGCGCCGCCTCCTCCGCCTGCAAATGCTGTTCGTCGGGATCGCGCAGGTCTACTGTGAAAACGGCGCGCGATGGAATGACATTGATGGCGTTCGGCTCGAAGCGCATCGTGCCGACAGTGGCAACGGTTGGCGAATTGGAAGCCGCTGCCCGGTCATGCAGGAAGGTGACCACGCGCGCCGCCGCATATCCGGCGTCGCTGCGCATCGACATCGGCGTGGTGCCGGCGTGGTTGGCGACGCCGTCGATGGTGATGCGCTGCCAGGAGATGCCTTGCAGGCTCTCCACCGCACCGATCGGAATGCCCTCGCGCTCCAGGACCGGCCCTTGTTCGATATGCAGCTCGACATAGATGTGCGGCTTGAGAAAGCCGGATTCACGGTCACCAGCATAACCGATGCGGGCGAGTTCCTGGCCGAGCGTGCCGCCATCGGTCCCGACAGCGGCGAGCGCCGCCTCGACATCGACGCCGCCGGCATAGACCAGCGATCCCATCATGTCGGGAGAGAAGCGCACACCTTCCTCGTTGGTGAAGGCAGCGACGGCGAGCGGGCGCGATGGCGAAAGGCCCGACGTTTTCAACGTCTCGATCACCTCCAGCCCGGCAAGCACGCCGTAGCAGCCGTCATAAATGCCGGCGTCGATGACCGTATCAATATGCGAGCCGATGAGCACAGGCGCCTGCCCGTTATTGTCCGCGCCTTGCCAGATGCCGAAGATGTTGCCGATGCGGTCGACGGCGACATCGAGCCCGGCTTGCCGCAGCCAGCCGACGAAGAGGTCGCGGCCGAGCTTGTCGGTGTCGGAAGCGGCCAGCCGGGTCAGCCTGCCCTCGGCGTCGCGGCCAACAGCGCCGAGTTCACGGATGCGGCCCAGCAGGCGCTGTGCGTCGATCGCGATCATGGCATTGCCTCGACAGCAAGCTTGGCCTCGACAGCAAGCTTGCCGGCCAGCACCTCGGCGGGGCTCATGCCGACGAGCGCGGCATAACGGCTTGGATCGGTGGCGCCTTCGGTGTTGATCACCAGCACGCGGGATTTGCCGTCAAGCCCGAGTTCGGCCTTTGTTTCGGCGACTGCCCGGATCAGCCCGGCAAGGCCGACGCCGCCGCTTTCACCGGCCACGATCACAGGGTCGCCGCCGGCTGGTCGCGCCAGCCGCCGCATCACCGCGACGGCGTCATCCTCGTCCACGGTCATGAAGGCGTCGGCAACGCGCGCCAGCACGCGCCAGGCGACTGACGAGGCCTCGTAGCATTCAAGCATGGCCATCACCGTCGGCTCGTCATGCGGCACCTTGACCACGCGCCCTGCCCGGGCAGCTGCGACAACGCAGGCGGCACGGGCCGGCTCGACGACAATGAAGGTTGGCCTGGCATCGCCGAGCACAATAGCCAGATGGCCGGCCACCGCGGCGGCAACGCCGCCGACGCCTGCCTGGACGAAGACGTGGGTCGGCGGTTCGCGGAGCTGGCGCAACGCCTCGCGCACGATCGCGGTATAGCCTTGCATCACCAGGCCGGGAATACGCTCATAGCCCGGCCACGACGTATCCGACACCACGGTCCAGCCCTTCCCGGCGGCGACCTCTGCGGCTTGCCTGACCGAATCGTCATAATTGCCCTCGACACGAACCATCCGGGCACCATAGCGGGCTATTGCGGCGATCCGCTCATCGCTGACGCCGGCATGGACAAAGATCACGGCCTTGGCCCCGGCAAGCTCGGCACCTTGCGCAACGGAGCGGCCGTGATTGCCGTCGGTGGCGCAAGCGACCGTCATCGTCGCGGCAACCGAGCGGACATCGGGCCGGTCGAGATCACAGACATCGACAGGGCGGCCAAGCCGCTTTCCTGCCTCCTCCAGCACAAGGCGGAAGACCGCATAGGCGCCGCCCAGCGCCTTGAAGCTGCCGAGGCCGAGACGAAAGCCCTCGTCCTTGACATGAAGCGCAGCGAGGCCGAGTTCGCCCGCCAGCGCCGGCAGCGCGTGCAGCGGCGTCATCCTGTGATTGTCGCGATGGGCAAGAAAGCGCTCGACCGTGTCCGCCCCGGCAATCCCGAGGGTCTCGGCATCGGCCGCATCAAGCGGCTGGCGATGCAGGTCATTGCGGTTGGGCAGGAACACTGGCGGCCTCCTTGGCGATCGGCGAGAATATATTGCAACATTGGCGCAAAAAGCGCTGTATTTGGGCCCTTGAAATGCAAGTTTGTTTCGCTGGACATCGCCATTGCCTCAGTCGCCGCTCGACAGTTTCGATCTCGCCATCCTTGCCATCCTGCAGCGGGACAACACCACGCCGCAGCGGCTGATCGGCGAAGCGGTGAACCTGTCGGCGCCGGCGGTGCAGCGGCGCATCAAGCGCATGGAGCAGGCCGGCGTCATCGCGGGCAATGTCGCCGTGGTCGAACCCGCGGCCGTCGGCCAGCCCATCACCATCTTCGTCGAGGTGGAGCTGGAGAGCGAGCGCACGGAACTGATCGACGCGGCCAAGCGGCAATTCTCGGCGGCGCCCGAAGTGCAACAATGCTACTATGTCACCGGCGAGGCCGACTTCATTCTCGTCATCACCGTGGCCGACATGGGCGCCTATGAGGCGCTGACGCGAAAACTGTTTTTCGGCAGCAACAATGTCAGAAAATTCCGCACCTTCGTCGCCATGGACCGCGTCAAGGTCGGGCTGACGGTGCTGCTGCCGGATTGAACTTGCCGACAGGCAGGTTCGGTCGGGCCGCGCCATGCTTTTGACATTCTCCCGGGCCCGAATTGAGTGATGGAGGCACGCTTGGACGATACCACCCCAGTTACGATCATCGGCGCCGGGCCTGCGGGCCTGGCTGTTGCCGCTTGTCTGAGGCAGGCCGGCGTCGACTTCACCATCATCGAAAAAGAGCAGCAGGCCGCACCCGCCTGGCGGCGCCATTACGAACGGGTCCACCTGCACACCACCAAGCGCTATTCGTCCCTGCCCTTCCTGCCGTTTCCGAAGCACTATCCACGCTACGTGCCGCGCGCTCTCTTCGTCGACTATCTCGATGCCTATGCGCAACGCTTCGACCTGCGGCCTCGGTTCGGAGAAACGGTGAAAGCGGTCACTCGGGACGGTCGCGGCTGGCGTGTCGACGCGACATCCAGCCCGTTGCACGCCAAGCATGTGGTGATCGCGTCAGGCTACAATGCCGAGCCCTTGCGGCCCGGATTTGCGGGCATCGACACCTTCATGGGCAAGACGCTGCACAGCGCCGACTATCGCAATGCCACGCCTTTTGCCGGCCAGTCGGTGCTGGTCGTCGGCATGGGCAACACCGGCGCCGAGATCGCGCTCGATCTGGCCGAAAACAGCGCAAAACCGACGATTTCCGTGCGCGGCGGTGTTCATATCGTGCCGCGCGAACTGTTCGGCGTGCCGATCCAGATTGTCGGCATGGCGGCGCGGCTGGGGCCGCAACGCTTCAACGATGTTCTCTTCCCCATCATCCTCGACCTGGTGCTGGGCAGGCTAGAAAAATACGGGCTCAAACGGCCGGGACAGGGACTGCTGGAACAGATCGCGATTGCATCGCGCATTCCGGTGATCGACGTCGGCACCATCGGCAAGATCCGCGAAGGCGCGATCAAGGTTGCGCCCGATATCGCCGAGATCTCGGAACGCGGCGCCCGTTTTGCCGATGGCAAACACAGCGAATTCGACGCGATCATCTTCGCGACAGGTTACCGGCCGGGCTATGCCAAATTCCTGGAGCCCGGCATCCAGCCGGACCGCAGCGGCGTTACCGCGCAAGCTTCGGATCTCGGCCTCTACCTTGTTGGTTTCCACAACGCCGTGACCGGCTTGCTGCGCGAAATCGGGATCGAAGCCCAGGCGATCGCCGACGACATCCGGCACCGGCTGAACAGGAAGAAGGCGGCCGAAATCCTGCCGGTGTGATTGGGCGCGAGTGGAGCGAAGCTCCGTTCGGCCTCAACTTGCCTTGCGCAGCCACACCTTGTTGTCGTGGAAGGCAGCGCCGCCATAGGGCGCCGGCGCATCGGCGCCGGTCAGCACGTTGATGCCCTCGCCGCGCTCATGCGCGCTGTTCGGCCAGATGCCTTCGGCGATGACCACGCCGCGCTTGATGCCGTCGAACAGCTTGGCGTGCAGCACCACCTCGCCACGCTGGTTGCCGATCTCGACACGGTCGCCATCGGCCAGACCATGCGCGGCGGCATCGTCGGGATGGAGAAGCAGCTCCGGGCGGCCCTCCTTGGCCTTCGACACCGGCGTTTCGGAGAATGTCGAGTTGAGGAAATTGCGGGCCGGCGAGGTCGCCAGCCGGAACGGATGCGCCTCGTCGACCACCTCGATCAGGTCGACATGGTCGGGAAATTCCGGCAACCGGTCCACCGGGCCGAAGAGGCCCATGCTCTTCGGCGGCCGGTTGGGGGCCGCCTGCCCGGTCCAGTCGGCGCGGAAGCGGAATTTTCCATCCGCATGGCCAAACCCCTTGATGAAATGCGCGGTCTCGAAATCCGGCTGCAGATCGACCCATTTTTGCTCCTTCAGGCTGTCGAAGCTGCCCAGCTCGCGCTTGCCCAAGATGATGTCGATATGCTGCTGTTCGGTCAGGCCAAAGCCCGGGCGATCGGCGACCCCCAGGCGCACGGCCAATTGTTCGATGACGAAATGGTTGGTGAGCGGCCCTTCCGGCGGCTCGATCAGCTTCGGGCCGAGCGTGATGTGCTGGTTGCCGCCGCCCTTGTAGAGATCGTCGTGCTCGAGGAACATCGTTGCCGGCAGCACGACATCGGCGAGTTTTGCCGTGTCGGTCATGAACTGCTCGTGCACGCAAGTGAACAGGTCGTCGCGCAGAAAACCCTGCTTCACCAGCCGCTGCTCGGGCGCGACATTCACCGGATTGGTGTTCTGGATCAGCATCGCCGTCACCGGCGGTCCGCCATAGAGCGCATCCGCCGCGCCGGTCAGCACCGGGCCGATACGCGAATGGTCGAGATGGCGGATCGAGGGATCGCGCATCCTGGTGCCCTCCAGCACCTCCTGGTTGAGCTTGAAGATGCCGGAATTCGAATGGAAGGCGCCGCCGCCCTCATATTGCCAGCTGCCGGCGACCGCGGCGATGCAGGACGCGGCATGCATGTTGACGGCGCCATTGCGCTGGCGGGCAAAGCCATAGCCGAGGCGGAAATAGGTTTTCCTGGTCGTGCCGACGAGGCGGGCGAAGGCCTCGATCTCGCCAATGGTCAAGCCCGTGACGCCAGCCGCCCATTCCGGCGTGCGTGTCTTGAGATGCGCTTCGAGCCCGTTGGGGTCGTCGGTGTATTTTTCGAGATAGGCGCGGTCGGCCATGCCTTCCCTGAACAGCACATGCATGACCGCGCAAGCCAGCGCGCCGTCGGTGCCGGGCTTGAGCACAAGACCCATGTCGGCCTGCTTCATCGTAGCGTTTTCATAGACGTCTACGACGACGATCTTCGCCCCACGTTCCTTGCGCGCCTTGATGGCATGGGTCATCACATTGACCTGCGTGACCACGGCATTGGTGCCCCAGATCACCACGCAATCGGACTTCGCCATCTCGCGCGGGTCCGGCCCACGCAAGGCGCCCGCGCCCATCATCCAGCCGGTCCAGGCGAGATTGGTGCAGATCGATCCGAAGAAGCCGGAATACTTCTTCGCGTGCCGCAGCCGGTCGATGCCGTCGCGCTGCACCAGTCCCATCGTGCCGGCATAGAAATAGGGCCAGACCGTCTCCGAGCCGTATCTTGCCTCGGCCGCGATGAATTTTTCGGCGACGAGGTCGAGGGCTGCCTCCCAGCTCGCTTTCTTCCAGACGCCGTCGCCCTTGGCGCCGGCGCGGATCAGTGGCTTCAGCAAACGGTCCGGATGATGCACGCGGTCCGCATAGCGCGCGACCTTGGCGCAGACGACGCCGGCAGTATAGGTGTTGGACTTGGCGCCGTGGACGCGGCCGATGCGGTTGCCATCGAGCAGTTCGACCTCGAGCGCGCAGGTCGACGGGCAATCATGCGGACAGGCCGAATGGCCGATGCGGAGCTTCGCGTGCTGGTTCATGGGGTTTGTCTAGCGGGTTTTGGGGGCTGCGTGTAGGGCCAGATGACTAGCCAATCTCACCCATCGTGGGGAGATGTCCGGCAGGACAGAGGGGGGCGCGAAGGATCGCGACCCATCTATTCGTCCTCGGTTGCAAAAAGGCCGACAGGTTGGCGGGACAGCGCCCCCCCTCTGCCCTGCCGGGCATCTCCCCCACAAGGGGGGAGATTACGCACTCACTCCGCCGTGCCTTCCTCGTACTCCGCCGACATGGTCAGCCATCTTTCCTCATGACCGGCCAGCGTCTGGGCGAGTTGCGAGCGTTCCTTGGCCAGCCGCGTCGCGGTAGACGGGTCCTTTTCATAGATCGCCGGGTTGGCCAGTTCGTCCTCGATGCCGTCGATGCGCTTGCGGATGCGGTCCATCAGCGCCTCGGTGGCGCGGATTTCCTTGGCCAGCGGTTCGAAGGCGGCGCGACGCGCGGCCGCGTCGCGGCGGCGGTCGGCTTTCGACGCCTTGTCGGCCTCGCGCTTGCCGCGCCGGTCGCCGGACACGCCGGTGACCAGCGTCTTGTAGTCCTCCAAATCGCCATCATACGGGTTGACCGCGCCGTCCTTGACCAGCCACAGCCGGTCGGCGGTCGCTTCCAGCAGATGGCGGTCGTGCGAGATCAGGATGACGGCGCCAGGAAACTCGTTGAGCGCATGGATCAGCGATTCACGGCTGTCGATGTCGAGGTGGTTGGTCGGCTCGTCGAGGATGAACAGGTTCGGGCCCTCGAAGGCCGACAGGCCCATCAACAGCCGCGCCTTCTCGCCGCCGGATAGGTCCTTGGCGGGGGTGTTCATCTTCTCGGTGGTGAGGCCGAACTGGGCAACGCGGCCGCGCACCTTGGATTCCGGCGCTTCCGGCATTAGCCGGCGAACATGCTCATAGGCGTTTTCCTCCGGGCGCAGATCGTCGAGCTGGTGCTGGGCAAAGATCGCCACTTTCAGCCCAGGCGCCACCGTCATCGTGCCGCTCTCCTGCTTGAGCCGGCCGGAGAGCAATTTGGCGAAGGTCGACTTGCCGTTGCCGTTGGCGCCGAGCAGCGCGATGCGGTCGTCGGCGTCGATGCGCAGCGTCATCTTCTTCAGGATCGGCTGGCCCTCGGTGTAGCCGACATTGACGTTGTTCAAGGCAACGATCGGCGAGGCCACAGTCTTCACCGGTTCGGGAAAAGAGAACGGCCGCACCGAATCGTTTACGATGGCCGCGATCGGCTTCATCTTCTCCAGCGCCTTGATGCGCGACTGCGCCTGCCTGGCCTTCGAAGCCTTGGCGCGGAAGCGTTCGACGAAGGATTCCATATGCTTGCGGGCGGCTTCCTGCTTGACGCGGCCCTTCTCCTGCAATTCCTTCTGCTCGGTATACTGGCGCTCGAACTGGTCGTAGCCGCCGCGCCAGAAGGTCAGCTTCTTCTGGTCGAGATGGACGATCGAATTGACGGCGCGGTTTAGCAGGTCGCGATCGTGCGAGATCAGAAGCACGGTGTGCGGGTATTTCGAGACGTAGTTTTCCAGCCACAACGTGCCTTCGAGGTCGAGATAGTTCGTCGGCTCGTCGAGCAGCAGCAGATCCGGTTCCGAAAACAGCACGGCGGCAAGCGCCACGCGCATGCGCCAGCCGCCAGAGAAGGACGAGGCCGGCCGGCGCTGCGCTACATCGTCGAAGCCGAGGCCGGCCAGGATGGTGGCGGCGCGGGACTCGGCCGAATGCGCGTCGATGTCGGCCAGCCGCATGTGGATGTCGGCGATGCGGTGCGGATCGGTGGCGGTCTTTTCTTCTTCGAGCAGCGCCGTGCGTTCGAGGTCGGCCTTGAGCACGATCTCGATCAGCGGTTCCTCGGTGCCAGGCGCTTCCTGCGCCACCTGGCCGATGCGCGTGTTCTTCGGCAGGCTGATCGAGCCGGTCTCGGAGGGAAAATCGCCGGTGATGGTCTTGAACAGCGTCGTCTTGCCGGTGCCGTTGCGGCCGACAAGGCCGGCTTTGGTACCGGCCGGCAGGGTCAGGGAGGCATGGTCGAGAAGCAGGCGCCCCGCCATGCGCAGCGAGAGGTCATTGATGATAAGCATGGCCGCGCTTTTGCACGGGAGATCAATGCTTCGCAAGGCCTTGCGGACCAGTTGGTCGCGCAAGGCCTCAAAACGGGCACCCGCAAGTGCCCGTCAGTATCGCAGATCGGCGGCTTTGGTGCCGGTCGAGCCACCGCCCTCAGGCAGTGGCCTTGCCGCGCTTTGCCGTCTTGGCCACCGCGGCCGGCGCCACGGCCGGCTTACGGCCAAGTCCCGTCGACTTCGCCAGCGCCGACCGGGTCGCCGAGTAATTCGGAGCGACCATTGGATAGTCCGGCGGCAGGCTCCACTTGGCTCGATAGTCGTCCGGGCTCAAGCCATAGTCTGTCCTGAGGTGTCGCTTGAGCGACTTGAATTTCTTTCCATCCTCCAGGCAGACGATGTAGTCGGGAAATACCGACTTTTTCGGATTTACGGCAGGAACCAGGCTCGGGCTTTCAACGACAGCCGCACCGGCCAGCTTTCGAACCGAGGCGCTGACGCTGGCAATCAGGTCAGGCAGGCCGGAAGCTGGAAGTGGATTGTTGCCAACATAGGCCGAGACAATATCGGCCGTGAGCTCGATAACGGTCTTATCCTCGATATTTGACAATGCTTTCACCTTATTTGCGACAAAACCATCTACCCCAGTGAAGACTTTTGTCTATGTATCCTTCTAACCGCGCCCCCAACGGACTACCAAGCCCCAAAACGAATCAAGACTTGCCACCAACTATCTTTATGGAAAATGGGCGCCGCGCAAATTAGAAAATCTAATACTTGGTAGCGACAGACTTGGCTGTCCGGCTGTCGGCCAATATCTCAAGAATACGCTTCCAACGGGCACAACGCCCAAAATCCTTCTGTTCAATCGCCTTTTCGGCCTTCATCGCCGCGTATAAGGGCGCCTCGGCGCCGAATTCCTTAAGCAGCCAATGCGCTTCCCGCCTGGCGAGGCGCTCATTTTCATCAAACATAGTTTTCCGCCTCCGAGCGTTCCAGGCCGACCGCGACACAACTGCCGATGACAAGGACAGCTCCGGCAACGGCCGTCATCGTCAGTCGTTCGCCGGACAGGGTCAGCAGCAGCGTCGAAGCAATCGGCGTAAGATAGGCGACGACAGCAACCTTGCCGCTGCCTTCGAGTTTCAGGGCGCGCGACCAGAAATAGTAGCCCAGCCCCATCGGACCAGCGCCGAGATAGAGCCCGAGAGCAAGGTCCGTGCCGGTGGGCAAGGCAACGCCATCGCGCGCGCACCACGCAAGCGTCAGGGCGACGCCGATCAGCGACGACGGCAGCAAAAGGCGATCCGGCGAGGTGGCGACCCGTCCCACCATCACCGAATAGAATGCCATGCACAGCGCGGACCCGAATGCCGCGCAATAGCCGACGAGATCGCCCTGGAACCAGGTTCTGTCGCGCCCGCCTGAAATCACCAGCGCGACACCTATGAAGCCAAGGGTCGCGGCGAGGCCCAACAGGGCAGGACGACGCGGGTTTTCAAAGAGGATCACCACCGCGGCAACCATCAAAGGCCAGGTGTAGGCCACAAGGTTGGCCTCGATCACCGGCATCGAAGCGAAGGCGATGTATTGCAGCACCATGGTGCCGACCAGGCCGATGAAACCGACCGCGAGCGGAAGCAGCGCGGCCCTCGCGCCGACCGGCGAAGCGCTCTCCCGGCTCGTGAACCGGATCAGGGCAAAGACCAGTGCGGCCCCCGCGAATTGCAGGAACTGCACCTGCGACACCGAGTGGTTCGCCAGCAGGGATTTGCCGACAAGGGCATTGGTGGACCACAAAGCCACCGCGCCGGCGGCAAAGACCAGCGCGGATATCGAACCTGATGGAGCTCTATCTCTGTGCTCGACCATGATCTCGTCCGAGAACCGGTTCCCACTTTTCGGGATCAAGGTTCCCTACCATGATTCCCTGTTTCCACCCGGTACCGATGCTTCGGCGGGAGCCGGTGCCGGATGTTCCGCCTCGAACCGGCGATAGGCCGGCAGCTGGTTCGTCCAGACATCCTCGGCCAGTTCGTTGACCCATTCGCGGTCTTGGTCGTTGTCGGCGGCGAGATAGAACATGCGGTTGTCGTCGACATAGGGCTTGGCCACCGAGCGCTGGTTGAGCACCAGCGTCACGCGCTCGCCGAACCTGATCGGCGCCGTGCGATGCAGGACGCCCAGAAACTGCCCGAGCGTGGCGTAGTTCATCTTGTGATCGATACGCATGATGCGGTTGCGCGGGATCTCGTGGCCGGATTCGAGGATGGCACGGCCGGTTTCCGAGTCGTCGCAGTAGATTTCGAGGTGGCCGCCGACCAACGGATTGCTGATCGACAGCGGGATGAGCTCGGTGACCGGGACGCCGTCGCAATGCCAGTCCACGGCGCCATCCCTGGGATTCATGAAGGTAACGGTCGAGCCGACGATCGACAGCGGATAGGGCTCAAGCTTGGTGCCCATCATGTCGGACAGCCGCTCCAGCCGCAGCTTGTCGTGCAAAAGCTCCTTGATCTCCGGAATATAACGATCGGCGCCGGTGATGAAGGTCAGATCGAGGTGCTTGTGCACGGCATGGCTGGCCTTGAGTTTGAGCGCCGCCTCCTCGACCGCCGCAAGCAGTGCCGGGTCATAGCCGTGCAGATATTGCGCGACACCGAAGCTCGACACTTTCCAGGCGGTTTCGTGGCCGATGATGGCTTCTCGACTCATCGCATAACGCAGTTCGGGTATCGTATGGGCGTTCATTCTACTTCTCCAGGATGGGGGCAACACTTGGTAAATAGTCGATTAATTCACCCACCCCTGTAAAATTAGGAATGCTGGTGCTAGTGTAAGCCCAGCTTAAGGTCGAAACCGTGCGTCTGCTCAGTCAGGTCAACCTAAATTCGCTCAAGATTGTGGAGAGTGCTGCGAGGCACGGGAACTTCACGCGCGCTGGCGAAGAACAGTTTATCACCGCCTCGGCGGTCAGCCAGCGCGTCAAAAGCCTGGAGGATCAACTCCGCTTCAAGATTTTCCAGCGCGGCGGCAATGCGGTGTCACTGACGCCCGAAGGCGAGACCTATGTCTCGCGCGTTCGCGAAGCGCTGGAGCGTATCGTCGCCGCCAGCATGGAAGCGACCGGGCAGTCACAGGAGCATGTGCTGAAGATATCGGTGCTGCCGACCTTTGCCGCACGCTGGCTGTTTCCGCGCCTGCCGCTGTTCCAGCATCAACATCCCGATATCGTGATGCGGGTTTCGACCTCCTACGCGACACATGAGTTCACGACGTCCGATTTCGATCTCGAAATCCGCTATGGCGACGGCCACTTTCACGGGTTGCAGTCCGATCTGCTGTTCCGGGAGGACCTGACGCCCGTCTGCAGCCGCAAGCTGTTCCACGAGGTTCTCGGCAACAGGCCGCGGTCGACGGTGACGCCGGATGACCTCAAGCACTTCACGCTTCTGCATTCCGACACCTGCACCCAGAACTGGCAATCCTGGCTTGGTTTCGCGGGCGCCAGCTTCGTGCTCAGCGAGACCAAGGGCATCTATTTCGATTCCTGCATGATGTCCTACGAGGCGGCCAATGCCGGAATGGGTTTTGCCGTCGCCAACCGCGCCTATATGGCCAGCGATATCCGAGCCGCGAGGCTGATCGCTCCCTTTGCCGTGCATCATCCGAACACGGCCGGCTGGTATTTTGTTTCCCCCCACAAGAGCCTCGCCACACGCAAGGTGCTGCTGTTCAAACAATGGGTGAT
Organism: Mesorhizobium sp. B283B1A; assembly: GCF_020165735.1. NCBI lineage: Bacteria > Pseudomonadati > Pseudomonadota > Alphaproteobacteria > Hyphomicrobiales > Phyllobacteriaceae > Mesorhizobium > Mesorhizobium sp. B283B1A. The sequence continues at coordinate 41,731 of NZ_JAIUIQ010000001.1, read as the reverse complement.
GGCGGAAGCAGCTCTGACGCAGAGCCAGTTGGACAGTGAAATCAGCGACTTGGCTTTTGAGACCGCCTGAAATTCAGATCAGCTTGTACTATTCCCGATGACCGCCGGCCAGAAATTCGGGACCATCGGTTAGTGGACGCCCAATCCAGGCAACCCGCGCTGGTCGGTGAAATTGTCGAGATCGAGCCCCTGAGCCGGAGCATTCCGAGTGGCCTGAAGTGAAGGCCATGCTGCAGCAAAAAATGCGTCGATAGCCGGCGCTTGCCGCTCGCCTTCGAATCCGGAACGATGTGGAAATCAGGCGAAGGCCCTGCCCTCCTCGGTGCGCTGGAAATGCGTCAGATCGAGCGATACGGAAGGGCGGCCCAGAACCGTCAGGATCATATGCGCCTGGCCGCGGTGATGGGTCTGGTGGTTGAAGACATGATCCAGCGCCGGCGCCAGACGCTGCGAGACGGTGCGCATGTCCGATACGGTCATGTAGGTGAAGCGGCCCGACAGCGCCTTGTCGCTCAAGCCGCCAACCCAGTCGACGATCCGCCGGTCTTCCGCCTCGCGCGCCGCCCGAAGGCCGGGCAAGGCCCGGTGAAGGATGACGTCGAGCGCCGTCGGAGCGTCGCCTTCGCCGGTGAAGCGCTTCATCCAGATGCGATCGGCGGCGAGCAAGTGGTTGAGCGTGCCCATCAGCGAGCGGAAGAAGGCGCCGACATCGCGATTGAATTCTTCCTCGTCGAGATCGGCGGCGGCATCATAGATGCGGCCATTGGCCCATTGATTGTATGCCGCAAACATCATGAAGTGTTGTTTCATCTCTTTTCCCGCCGGGCCTGTTTCGGGTATCGGGAGCGATACCTAGACCGCGAGGGAGCCGACGCCAATGACCATTCTGCTTTATGATCTCGTCGGGCATGATGAGAAGCGTCCGTTCAGCCCGCATTGCTGGAAGGCTACGATGGCGCTGGCCCACAAGGGGCTCGATATCTCGACCGCGCCGACGCGCTTTCTCGAGGTGCCCGCCGTCGAAGGCGGTGTTTCAAAGACCGTCCCGGTGATCCGTGACGGCGACAAGATCGTCGTCGATTCCTTCGCCATCGCGCTCTATCTCGATGAAGCCTACCCGGATCGGCCGACGCTGTTTGGTGGCGAAGGCGGCAAGGCGATGGCTCGCTTCATCGAGCGCTGGTCACAACTGACCATCCACCCCTATGTCACCACCGCGGCGATTGTCGACCTCCATGGCATGCAGGACGAGGAGAACGCCGCGTATTTCCGCCGGAGCCGAGAACAACGCTTCGGCAAGCGGCTGGAGGATGTGGTCGCCGCACGCGACGCCGGGCTGACGGCCTTCCGGGTCGCCCTGGAGCCGCTGCGCTCGATGTTGAGCTACCAGCCGTTCATCGGCGGGGTCTCGCCGCTGTTTGCCGACTATATCGTCTTTGGCGCGCTGCAATGGGCGCGCGTGGCCTCGCCCTATCGATTGCTCGAAAGCAGCGACGTGGTGGCGCATTGGTTCGACCGCTGCCTCGACCTGCATGGCGGTCTGGGACGAAAGGTTGAAGCCGCGGCGTGACGCCCTGTTGCCGGCGATGAATCATCACCCGCCCGCGATGACACGGCAGGCGATGAACAGCGGCCTACTTGGCCGTCAGCTTTTTGGCTTGCTGGGTTTCTTGGCCGCCTTCGCCTCCTTGGGCGCGGCTTTTGCCTTGTCGGCGCCAGCAGCCTTCTTGGCCGGCTTCTTGGCGACCGATGACGTGCCCGTGGCATGCTCGGCATCCACGTCGGCTGCCGCCTGGTGCCAATGGCGTTCGTGCTGACCGGCCGGTTGCCCTTCCTGCTGCCAGATCTGATGAGCCCGGTTGCGAATGCGTTCCTGACGATCGTCTGCCATGGTCATATTGTCTCCATGCGGGCCGACTTCAGCGCGGCGCCGACACGCGACTATAGCAAGCAAAGCGTTGCTGTGCAGCCATCCGATGTCATCCAGCGCCGCACGTTCGCGGTACCGGCCTGACGTAGAAACGCCCACTGGACCTTTCAATCCGCTCGAAGGCGGACCGGGCTTTCACCGTTCGTCACACGGAAAGCCAAGCAATTGGCTTTCCGTCCGCTTCGCGGACCGGGCCAGCCCTTCGCTGGCGATAAAACCGGACAACTCACGTGCTACCTAATCCGGACAACTCATGTGCTTACGACACACCGTTCCTCACCCCTTGGCAATGGGCCGGGCGGCTTGTATAGAGCCCGCCACTCTCAATTCCATTCTCAGACAAGGACGACCCATGGCGCTCGAACGCACCTTTTCCATGATCAAGCCGGACGCAACCCGGCGCAACCTCACCGGCGCCATCACCAAGATGCTCGAAGATGCCGGCCTTCGCGTCATTGCCTCGCGCCGTGTGTGGATGAGCCGCCGCGAGGCGGAAGGCTTCTATGCCGTCCACAAGGATCGCCCGTTCTTCGGCGAACTGGTCGAGTTCATGTCGTCGGCACCGACGATCGTCCAGGTGCTGGAAGGCGAGAACGCCATTGCCAAGAACCGCGAAGTGATGGGCGCCACCAACCCGGCCAATGCAGCCGAAGGCACCATCCGCAAGGTGCATGCGCTGTCGATCGGCGAAAATTCGGTGCACGGCTCGGACGCGCCCGAAACCGCCGCGCAGGAGATCAAGTACTGGTTCTCGGACACCGAGATCGTCGGCTGATCCGACACCCATCACCTTTCATGCGAAAAGGCCGGCGTTTTGCCGGCCTTTTTCATTGGGGAGCGGTCAGGTCTCGCGCGCGAAACGCAGCATATGCGTCCGTGCGGAACAATGACCGTCCAGGGCGCGCCTCGCGGACCGAAAACCGAATTGAGGCTGTCGCCGGAACAGACCTTAGCAGCCGCCGAAGCGGGTGGCCTCAGGTTTGCCGAATTGGTCGAGGTGCCGCCTTATCACTACGGCGCCTGTTCGAACGGACCAAGCCATGAGACGCCCGCCGCCCCCCGCGGCGGGTTCTGGTCACTTCGGCTGGCGATCTTTCACGTTCGCATGAGCGTTCGCTGCTGCCGTGTCGGTGGCCGGTGTCTGGGTATCGGCACCCGCAAACGGACTACCCTGTCCAGGCGCGAGGTCGCCGCTGTGGCCGGCCTTGTTGGTCTGGAACGGGTGGCCATCAGCGCTGAGGCCATGCTGAAGGGCATTGACCAGATGGTCGTCCGCCTTGGCAATGCCGGTGAGAGCAAAAAGCGATGCGCCTGTGGCAGCAAGGATAAGCGCGTGCGTTTTCATATCTGGACTCCTTGGAGTTAGGCCAGAACGAGCCGCAGCAGGTCTGGCGGCTTCAACCAAGGGATATTCGAGAATATCCCTTTTGCCTTACCCGCCACGTCTGGGAGAGAAACGCTTCCCCTGCCCGAATTATTCCCGCCGAAAAGCATTATTCCCGCTAAAAGCGTGGCGATCGAAATATGGGCTAGCTCGCGGCGCTGAAGCGCAGGATTTCGCGGCCGATCTTGTCTGATATGGTGAGTTTGCCGGCTTCGACATTGTATGACGCCGCCCTGGCCAGGGCGTCGAACAGTGCCTTTTCCTCTGCCATCACCTCCGGCGCACAGGCCTTGTAGGTCGAGCCGATGCCGCTGATCGCGATCGCCTCGCCCTCTATCTTGGCGGTGGCGAAATAGCTGTTGCAGGGGCCGCTGCCGCCTGCCTTGCCGGCCTCGCTGACCTGGAAGGTCGCTTGCGGCGCGGCGACGGCGCCGATGCCATCGACATAATCGACGACCCACAGCTGGCCAAAGACGGAAGCTTTCGGCTCGGCGCGCTGCGTGACCATCTTGAGCAGGATGGTTTGCGGCGCGTCGGTCAGCGGATCGAGTTGATGGCGCACATCGGAGATGAACATCAGCCTGTCGTCGACGGTAATCCGGGCCTGCAGCGCATAGGTCATCCGCGGCTGGATGACGGAGGGGTCGAATTTGATCTCGAAACTGATCGGCACCTGGCCGGCCGGCTTGATCTTCTGCTCGCCGACGATCCTGGCGGGCGCGTCGGCCAACGAGACATCGGCAAGCTGGACGGAGAGCACGGCATTGGGCGGTAAGGCGATGCGCTCGCGATAGATCACCTCGCCCCTCACCGCCTTCTCGGCGGCCACGCACAGCTCCGGCACCGCCAGGATGCCGACCACCAGAGGCACGAAACCGAAGACGAAGAATTCCGCGAGCCTGTCCAGCATGACCATCTCCCTTGCCCATGACTTCCGCCAATTGGCCGAAGGAATGCGGTCAATGCATGACTGCTGCGGGGCATGACTGCTGCGGGATTTATTCCGGCGACTTCCAGCGTCCCGCCGCCCGGGCGTCGGTTTCCTTGGCCTCGACCCAGCCGCCCTCGGAACCATCGGCGCGGTGCTCCTTCTTCCAGAAGGGTGCGCGCGACTTGAGATAGTCCATGAGGAAGTCCGCCGCCTCGAACGCGGCCTGGCGATGCGCCGACGCGGCCACCACCAGCACGATGTTCTCTCCCGGCGCGATCTTGCCATGGCGGTGGATGACGGTGAGGCCTTGCAGCGGCCAGCGTTCGGCAGCCTTGGCCGCGATACGTCCGATTTCGGCTTCCGCCATGCCGGGATAGTGCTCGAGCTCAAGCGCCGAGAGTGCACCTTGCTCGTCGCGGCAGAGACCAGAGAAGGTGACCACGGCGCCAATGTCGGCGCGGCCTTGTGTCAATGCGGCGATCTCGGCGGCAACGTCGAAATCCTGGCGCTGAATGCGCACCGTCGGCAACACGGCGGCAGACATGTGTCAGCCCCCGGTCATCGGCGGGAACAGCGCGATCTCACGCGCGCCGGATATCTTCTCGCGGTGATCCACATGCTCCTGGTTGATGGCAACGCGGATCACGTCGGGAAACTGCAGCGCCTGCTCGTAGCCCTCGCCGCGCGACTGCAGCCAGCGCAGGAGGTCGGCGACGGTGTCGATGCCGTCGGGCAATTCGACGTCTTCCTCCGATGTGCCGATCCGCTCGCGGACCCAGGCGAAATAGATGAGCCGCATCTCACTCGTCCATGATGTGTTTGAGGCCGGCACGGAAATAGTCATAGCCGGTGTAGAGCGTCACGAGTGCGGCGATCCACAACAGCACCAGGCCGGTCTGCGTGGTCAGCGGGAAGATCTTGTCGCCGGCCGGCCCCGCCAGCAGGAAGGCGATGGCGACCATCTGGATGGTGGTCTTCCACTTGGCAAGCTGCGTCACCGGCACCGAGACCTTGAGTGCCGCCAGATATTCGCGCAGGCCCGAAACCAGGATCTCGCGGCACAGGATGATGATCGCCGCCCACAGCGACCATCCGGCGATACCGGCATGGCGGTCGGTGTCGGCCGCCAAGAGCAGGAGACAGGTGGCGACCAGCAGTTTGTCGGCGATCGGATCTAGCATCTTGCCGATGTTGGAGGTCTGCTGCCAGGCGCGTGCGAAATAGCCGTCGAAATAATCGGTGATGGAGGCCAGCAGGAATATGACCAGAGCCGACCAGCGGGCGAAGTCGCTCGACTTCAGATGCCCCTCGAGAAAAAAGCACAGCACGACCAGCGGCACCGCGATGATGCGGGCGTAGGTGAGCATGTTGGGCAGGTTGAACGCGCGCTGGGCCATGTCTGGGAGACTCTTTCTGCCTGCGTACTCAAATCAGAAGCGAATGTAGGGGGTCAACAGGCCAGATTCGACTGGCCAGATGAAAGTGCCGAATTTTCAACTTTCATGGAAGTGATTGTAGACCAGTTTCGCCACCTGTTCGGAAATACCGTCGACCTTCCTCAGATCCTCGATGGCGGCACGGCTGACCGCCTTGGCGGTGCCGAAATGCAAAAGCAAGGCGCGCTTGCGGCCCGGGCCGATGCCGCTGATCTCGTCGAGCGGGCTCTTGACCATTTCCTTCTTGCGGCGGGCCCGGTGCGAACCGATGGCGAAGCGGTGGACCTCGTCGCGCAGGCGCTGGACGAAATAGAGCACGGGGTCGCGCACGGGCAGCGAAAACGAGTCCCTGCCCTTGACGAAGAAGCGCTCGCGCCCGGCATCGCGGTCCTGGCCCTTGGCGATGCCGATGGCCACGACGCGGTCCTCGATGCCGAGATCCGAGAGGATCTTGCGCACCGCCGTCATCTGGCCCTGACCGCCATCGATCAGGATGACGTCGGGCCATGCCGGGAAGCTGCCGGAGATATCGTCTTCGATATCGTCACCTGCTGTCGTAACGTCATCCGGTTTGACATCGCCATGTTCCTTGAGCAGCCGCGAAAAGCGCCGCTCCATCACTTCGCGCATCATGCCGAAATCGTCACCCGGCGTGATCTCGGTCGAGCGGATGTTGAATTTCCGGTACTGGTTTTTCACAAAGCCTTCCGGCCCTGCTACAACCATGGCGCCGACCGCATTCGTGCCCATGATATGCGAGTTGTCGTAGACCTCGATGCGCACGGGTGGTTTGACCAGGCCGAATGTCTCGGCGAAACCGGCAAGCAACCGGCCTTGCGTCGAGGTTTCGGCCAGCCGGCGGCCAAGCGCCTCGCGCGCATTCTGCAAGGCATTGTCGGTCAGATCCTTCTTCTCGCCGCGCTGCGGCACCGAGATCGCCACCTTGCGGCCGGCGCGGGTGGAGAGCGCCTCCGCCAACAATTCCTGGTCCTCGACAGTCTGCGACAGAAGAATGGCGCGTGGCGTCGGCTTGTCGTCATAGAACTGCGCCAGAAACGAGCCCAGCACTTCCGATCCTTCCAGCGCCGGATCGGCCTTCGGGAAATAGGCGCGGTTGCCCCAGTTCTGGCCGGTGCGGAAGAAGAACACCTGGATGCAGACCTGGCCGCCCTCCTGGTGGATGGCGAAGACGTCGGCCTCGTCGACCGTCGCCGGGTTGATGCCCTGATGGCTCTGCACGTGCGACAGCGCGGCCAGCCGGTCGCGATAGATGGCGGCGCGCTCGAAATCGAGATCTTCCGAAGCCTGCTGCATGGCGGCCGAAATCTCGGTCTTCACCTTCTGGCTGCGGCCCGAGAGAAAATCCTTCGCCTCCTCGACCAGTTCGGCATAGCCCTCATGCGAGATTTCTCCCGTACACGGACCGGCGCAGCGCTTGATCTGGTAGAGCAGGCAGGGCCGCGTTCGGTTCTCGTAGAAGGAGTTGGTGCAACTGCGCAGCAGGAAGGCGCGCTGCAGCGAATTGATGGTGCGGCCGACAGCGCCCGCCGAGGCAAAGGGCCCGAAATAGTCGCCCTTGCGCGAGCGCGCGCCGCGATGCTTGTAGATGCCCGGCGAGACATGGTCGCCAGTCAAAAGGATATAGGGAAACGACTTGTCGTCCCGCATCAGAACGTTGAATCGCGGCCGCAAGCGCTTGATAAGATTGGCTTCGAGCAGCAGCGCCTCGATCTCGGTGCGGGTGACGACGAACTCCATCGTCGACGTTTCGCGCACCATGCGGCCGATGCGGTTGGTGTGGAACCTGCCTTGCGCGTAGTTGGTGACGCGCTTCTTCAGGCTGCGCGCCTTGCCGACATAGAGCACGTCGCCGGCGGCGTTCATCATGCGATAAACGCCTGGCGCATTGGGCAACCGCTTGACCAGCGTCTGGATCACCTCGGCGCCGACCATACCTTCGGCGTCGCCGGCATGTGGCGTCCAGTCTATCGCCGTGAAGGCGACATCCGGGCCGGCGGGTTCGACGATCTCCTCGAGCGCTTCGTCCTCCATGTCGATTTCGGAAGGAATATCTTCGGCGCCGCCGCGCGCCTTGTTCTTGTGATCCAAAGGACTCATTCCGTCATGCCTGTCACATCGGGCGTCTGCCACGCAAGGTGCTGGCCGCCATCGAGCGCGATCATCTGGCCGGTGACCGAGCGCGCCTCCCAGAGATAGCGTATTGTGGCGCCAAATTCCGGCAATTCCGGGCCGCGCTTCAGGATCAGGCCGGCGACCTGCGCATCGAAATCGGAATCGTCCTGGCGCAGGTTCTTCAGCGTCGGGCCCGGACCGATCGCGTTGACACGGATGCGGGGGCCGAGCGCCTGTGCCAGCATCTGGGTCTGGGTCCATAGCGCCGCCTTCGACAGCGCATAGGAAAAATAGCGCGGGGTCGGCCGCCAGACACGCTGATCGATGATGTTGACGATCAGCCCCTCGCGCCCTTCCGGCAAGGCGCGGGCGAAATTCCGCGCCAGCAGCGCCGGGGTTTTCACGTGAATGGCGAAGTGGCCGTCCCAGGCCTGCCAGTCGAAATCCTCAACCGAATCGTCGACGAAGAGCGACGCGTTGTTGACCAGCAGCGAGATGGGGCCAAGCGCTGCTTCCGCCTGGCCGACGAGGTCGCTGACGGCGTCCATGTCGGTCAAGTCCGCCGCGACCACGGCGGCGCGGCCGCCAGACCGGTTAATCCCCGCGGCCAACGCGTCCGCCTCGTCGTGCGAGCGGTTGGAGTGGATGGCGACTGCAAAACCATGGCCGGCGAGATCCTCGACGATCGCCTTGCCGATCCGTTTCGCCCCGCCGGTCACCAGCGCCGCGGTGGCTTTGCTCATCTTCTGTCAATCCTCAATTTCGGCACGAAAAACGGTACTCGGCAAAATATGGCCTGCCATCCGTTAAACAGCATTTGGACCTGGGGCAGCATTGTGGCGAAACCGCCCGGCGGGTATTCCGACTCGCCGTGTCCCGAGGCCGGCAGCACCCCAATATAGGGCGCTGGACTCCTTGCACCAAGCGGTGTGCAGCGCAACATGACCGGGCTGCTGACATTTCGCTGTTGCGAAGATGCAACGTCAAGGTTCTGCCTCATTCGTGCCGGGGAATGACCCAAGTTCAGGTTCGGTTCAGCCGCATTTTGACACGACATTTGGAACCGACGAACGCCAGATCCGTTTCACCCCCCGGACGGGTTGATGGCGATCGTGTGAAACAAGCCTGTGTCCTGTGGCTTAAGGAGTAAAGAACAATGCAAGCCAATCTCAAATTCGCACGGCCGCTGGCCGTCGCGCTCGGGCTCTTCGCCCTCGGCGGAACTGCCTATGCCGCAGACGTCGTCCAGGAAGAGCCGCCGGCACCCGCCCCAGTTGCCGAACTGCCCGTCGCCTCCTGGGCCGGCCCCTATGCCGGTATCAATCTTGGTTATGGCTTCAGCGGCCGTACCAAGGAAAAGGATTTCGGCGTTTCGACCGACACCAAGGGCTTCGTCGGCAGCGTCTTCGGCGGCTATCAGTGGCAGCAGGAGAACTTCGTGTACGGCGGTGAAGCCGAACTCGGCTATAACGGCGTCAAGGGTGACGACAACGGCATCCACTCCAAGGGCGGCTTCGAAGGCTCGCTGCGTGCCCGTCTCGGCTACGCCGTGACCCCGGAAATCCTGCTCTATGGCACCGGCGGTCTCGCCGGCAGAAGCCTGAAGGTTGAGGACAGCGTCCTCGCCACCAGCGATACCGCCACCATGCTCGGCTGGACCGCCGGCGTCGGTACCGACATCAAGCTGACCGACAACGTGTTCGGCCGCGTCGAGTACCGTTACACCGACTTCGGCAGCAAGAGCTTCGACGGCGGTATTGGCAAGGTCAAGGCCACCGACAACCGCGTGACCTTCGGCCTCGGTATGAAGTTCTAAGTCGTTCAAGCCACGACACGAAAAAGCCGGGCCTCGTGCCCGGCTTTTTTATTGTCCACGCTGCGCCGCGCCAGCACCCCTCTGCCCTGCCGGGCATCTTCCCCGCAAGGGGGGAGATTGGTTCGTCGCCTCGGCTTCGCTAATCTCCATTGTCGACGACAAGCCCGCCCCGTCAGCCCGGAACCGCGGGTTTCAGTTCCGGGAATTTTTCGTCGAAGCGAGCGGCCCAGCGGGTGAGCCGGCCACGGCCCTTTTCCCACTTCCCGGCAAAGCGCAAGGAGAGATAGCCAAGGCAGGCCCGCAAGGCCATCTGCCCGGCGGTGATCTTCTTCGGCAGTTTGGGCGGGTTGGCATTGAGCTGATCGAGAGCAGCCGTGATCTTCGCCCACTGGCGGTCGAGCCAGGGCTGATAGACCATCTCCTCAGGCCGGGTGCGGCGCTCATAGACCATCGACAGCGCGCAGTCGCAAATGCCGTCGGCCAGCGCCTCCAGCACCTCGGCCTCCAACCGCTTGTCGGGATTGCGCGGGAACAGCACGTTCTTCGAAATCCGGTTGAGATGCTGGGTGATGGCGCGGCTATCGTGAATGGAACGGCCGTCGTCGAGCACCAGCACCGGAATCTTGCCAAGCGGATTGGCGCCGATCAGGTCGGCCGGCCGGTCCTCGGTCTTGACCGGAACCTGCTCGATCGCGATCCCGGCATAGGCCGCGGCCATCCTTACCTTGGAGCTGTAAGGAGAGGTGGATGCGTAGAGCAGTTTCGGCATGATCGGTTTCCTGTTTGCAGACGTCCACTGTCGACTGACAGGTTCTTGCGATCAACCGCCAGAACGCGAAAAGATAGCAGCCAGGAACCGATTGCGATTCCTGCCCCAAGCATCTCGACAAGCTACGGATTGGTACGTTGGAAAACACGGACGGACGTCGACGGCAGGCTGATGGGACTCATACCTGCGTTCGCGTTTCATAGGTCCCGAGCATTGCATCGGGACCCTCCGCCAAGCGCGGCAAGGAGACAATCAGGCAGGCGAGCGAGGCAGCCAACCGGCGCCTCGCTTTGCTTGCCCTCTGCCCTTCCCCGACGTTCAGCCACCGGGGCCGAAGCCGTTGCCGAGATAGTTCGATCCAGAGCGTCAGAGCGTCCTTGCCGAGTCCCGAAGGACGCGCGACGCCCCAACGGCCGGTCTACTTCTTGGCCGGAGCCTTCGCCTTCGCAGGCGCTGCCTTGGCCTTCGGCGCGGCTTTCTTCACCGCGGGCTTGGTCGAGGCTGCCGCGGCTTTCATAGCAGGCTTTGCCGCGGCCTTGGCCACAGGCTTCTTCGCCGGTGCCGGCTTCTTGGCCGCGGGTTTTGCCGCTGCCTTGGCCGCGGGTTTCGCCGCCGCCTTGGCCGCAGGCTTCTTCGCCGGTGCTGCCTTGGCTGCCGGCTTTGCCGCTGCCTTGGCCGGCGCTGCCTTCTTCACTGCCGGTTTCGCCGCAGCCTTGGCCACGGGCTTCTTCGCCGGTGCCTTCGCTGCGGGCTTTGCCGCCGCCTTCGCAGGCGCTGCTTTCTTCACTGCCGTTGCGGCCTTCGCCGCGACTGCTTTTGCGGGTGCTTTCTTTGCCGGTGCCTTGGATGCCGGCGCTTTAGATGACTGCTTAGCCATGTCATGCCCCTTCACGTTATGCCGATGGCCGTGAATGACCCCGGCGCGCAATGCATATCTGACTCGCGGCTCGCTAGCCAGCGAAGCAATGGTATGATTTTGTCAGCTTAAATTTTGGTTGAGATCGACACACGATCTCACTCGTCATCGCAAAAATTCGCCGCTGATCTTCAGACATCGCCAGCAATTTGATATCGGCATTCTTCGCATGCAGCGAGACCAGTCGTGGCGTGAAGCTTCGAAGATCAACAACCAGCCTCGCGCATCGATCGTCAGCCGCGAACATCAAGAGCCGCTGCTTCGTCGATACAATCATCCTTGGTGGCTGCACGATCTACGCGGACCGTGAGAGCAATGCGACGACCGATCTGTCCATCACCTTGTCAAGCTTGATTCCATCGCCCCACCTTTCGACTGATTGACAGATAACTCTGCATGACAGAGTATTCTGCGAAGAACAGAAGGCTGTTTCGATGCCGATCGCAGAAGAGGAAACGACGCCGTCGCTGCGGGGAAACGCGGGGGTGACGCTCCATGGCGACGGCATCGCCGTCGATGACCTGCGGCCTTGTCATGCCGGAGCCAATTCATGAACGCCGACGAGGTCATCCATCAAAGCACGCGGCTCAGGATCATGGCCATCCTGCACACGCTGGACAGGCGCGAAGCGCTTGAATTCACCCGGTTAAAGGACCTGGTCGAAGCCACGCACGGCAATCTCGGCGCGCACATCGAGACGCTTGCAAGGGCCGGCTACGTCGATGTCGAAAAGCTGTTCGTCGAGCGGCGGCCGCAAACGCGGGTCTGGGCAACGACGATGGGGCGGCGCGCCTTTCGCAGTCATGCCGCCTGGCTTCGGGCCGTCCTCGACGAGGCGGAGCCGGCGGCGGATCGCCCTCAGCGCAGAACGCGGCGGCGCTCGTCGTAGATCATTGGCGATCGGTCGCGGCCGGCGCTTTCAGCGTGTGGCGACCACGGCGACGCCGGCGCCAATCATCACGACGCCAGCCGCGCGGTTGACGCGAAGCACGATGCCTGGCGTGCGCAACAGTTTGCGGACGCGACCGGCAAGCATGACGTGTCCGCCAATCACCACGGCCTCGACGGTACTGCCAACCGAGTCACGACGGGAGCACCGGCACCGCGCCGGCCGACAGGGCGAACTGGTGCGCTAGGAGACCGAGCATCGCGACGGCGAGTATGGCATGCAATCCATTGTCGATCGTGACGCTGCTGCCGCCCGGTTCGACCGGCACGTCCCTTGTCGTCATGGTTGGTAGCCGGGGCAGACGGCGCCGAGCGCAACGATGGCGAGATGGATCGTATTGCCTGTCAACACAGTACGCAAAAGCGCCCGTAGCCGATCAGGCTGCGGGCGCGAAAAGGGATCGCGAAAGGAAGGCTGCGTTCAGCGCAGGACGCGGCAGCGGCCGTTGTAGACCATCCAGCGGTCGAAGCCCGAAACGCAGAATTCGACATTGTCGCCGATCGAAGCGAAGCCCTGGCCTTCCTCGATCAGGTACCAGATGGTCCGGTCGCGGCCGTCGGAGAGACTGACGGTGGCGCCGCAATAGCGGCGGCCGATCGGCCAGGTGTCGTTGGCGGGCAGATAACGGTGCTGGTGGATGCGCCGGAAATCGGTGATCTGCACATCCGGCAGGTGCGGCACGTGACGCACCTGGTAGGAGAAGCGGTGGGTAATCTTGTTCAGCACCCAGGGCTCCCCGCAGACACCGCCATCGTCATCGGGATAGACGCCGACAAGGTCGGCCGCCTGCACAGCCTGGGTAACACCGAGGGGCGCGGCGAGCGAAGTGCAGAGCGAAATCAGGGCAGCAAGTGCGGATTTGGCGAAGCGAGTCATGACAGCCTCTCAAGGTCGATTGCGCGCACTGTGCGGATTCGCTTGGCGTCGGTCAAGCGGTTGCCGAAACAATGGTTTCCCGGTTCGAAACCTCGACCTATTCCGCGGCCAGCCACTCCAGCGTCCAGTGCGCCGGCTTTGCCACGGCGAGCAATTTGTGCAGTGCCGGCAGCACGGCTCGCAATTCGGCTTCCAGCGTGAAGGGCGGGTTGACCACCACCATGCCGCTGCCGTCGAGACTGGGTTCCGATGAGGCCGGCCTGATCTCGAATTCTATGTCGAGGATTTTCGGGATGCCGGATTGCTTCAGCGCTTTCCTGAAGGCGATGATCGCCTTGCGGTCCTTGATCGGGTACCACAGCGCGTAGATGCCGCCAGGCCAGCGCTTGTGCGCCCTTACGAGCCCATCGACGAGGCGGGCGAACTCGCCCTCTTCCTCGAATGGCGGATCGATGAGCACGAGGCCGCGCTTTTCCTTCGGCGGTACATGCGCCCCGAGCGCCAGCCAGCCGTCGAGTTCCATCACCCTCACCTGGAAATCGCCGGCGAATTCCGCCTTCAGCCTCGCGGCGTCCTTGGGGTGGAGTTCGATCGCCGACAACCGGTCCTGCTTGCGCAGGAGATTGCGTGCGAGCAGCGGTGAGCCTGGATATTTCTTCACACCGCCCTCGGGATTGAGCGACCGCACCGTCTCCAGGTAGGGCGCCAGCAGCGCCGCCGCCCCGGCGTCGAACGAGGCGTCGATCAGCCGGCCGATGCCGCCCAGCCATTCGCCGGTCTTCTGGGCTTCGACTGACGACAGATCGTAGCGGCCAATCCCGGCATGGGTATCGACGACGCGAAACGCCTTGTCCTTCTGCTTCAGGTATTCGAGCAGGCGCGTCAGCACGACGTGCTTGACGACGTCGGCAAAATTTCCGGCGTGGTAGGCGTGACGGTAGTTCACGTGGCCCCCCTGCCCCAGCGCGGCGGTGGCGGCTGCGAGTTCGGATTGTCCGGCCGGCCGCCGCCGAAGCGCAGGGACAGCACGAGGCCGATCAAGCCGACCGCCATCAGGGAGAAGCCGACCGGCCGCGCACGGCTGTCGGTTTCGCCGACACCGGAGCGCAAGATCAGGTCGACCGCCCGCATCGGTATGTCCTCGGCATCGCCCGGGCCGACGGTGAAGAGGTAGGAACCGGTGCTGACCGCCGGAATCAGTCCGGCCTCGTCGCGAAAGATCTTGTCGGGCAGTTGCGGACTGGCCTGGCGCGGGTTGTCCACGTGGTTGAACTGCAGCGTCGAGGCGAGCACGGTGCGGCCATCGGTGGCCGCGGTCAGCGTCAGCACCGTACGCTGCTGCGAAACGATGCGTTCGGCCCTAACGGTCAGGTCGACAAGCACCCGCACCGGTGCATCGCGGCTCTTCAGTGGCACGGTCAGCGGTCTGAAGCGGCCCTGCTCATAGACCCGCCAGGTGCCGATCTCCCGGCCGGAAAAATTGGTCATCGCCCAGGGATAGATGACGCCGACGCCGGCGCCGGCCAGCAGGATCAGGACAAACAGAAAGCGCATTCGGACAGTCACCTTGTAATCGCACCTTGCCGGACAACTAGCTTGCGTTGGCGCCGTCGCGCAGGCGCTCGCCGCTTCGGCCCGCATCTTCTCGCTCGCCACGGCGCCAGTGTACGCCGACGACTATGATGTGACGATCAAGGATATCCAGTCGACCATGGGCGGCGTGCCCAGCTTCGTGAAGCAGTTTCCAAAAGCCGGTCTGCCCGGTGCCTGGGCCGAGGTCAAGGCCATCGAGCTCAGCGACAAGACGGCGCTGCCGCCAAAGATCAAGTCGCTGATCTCACTGGCGGTGGCGGCGCAGATTCCGTGCAACTACTGCAACTACTGCATATGGTCGGACACGCAGGACGCCAAGCGAGCCGGCGCCACCGAAGAAGAGATCCAGGAAGCGGTGGCGATGTCCGCGCTGACCCGCCACTGGAGCACCATCTTCAATGGCATGCAGGTCGATTTCGAGACATTCAAGAAGGAAATGGCAGGGCAATAGCCGCGGGGCTAAGCCTTGCGCTCCCAGCGCCGGTCTGGCGTCTGCTGCCAGTAGGTCACGGCGTGGCCCGCGTCCTTCATCGTCTTCCAATGCGCCCGGGCCGCATCGACCTGGGCGGCGTCATGGCCGTCGAACAGGAACACGGCACGCTCGTAACCGCTGAGGTCAGCCGGCGCCGCGCCATCGACCAGGAACCTTATTTTTGCTTCGTTGGGATTGCCGTCGCCGGTGGTCAACAGGATAGGCTGTTCGCCGGGATAGGCCTCACGATCGGTCGCGTGCGCCAGGAACGAATCGTCCCGGAAGGTCCACAGGTGCTGGTCTAGCGCGTCGCGCCGCTCCTCGGTGCCGGTCTGCACCACGGCGCGCCAGCCGCGATCGACGCTGCGCTCGAGCAGACCCGGCAGCGCATCCTCCAGCGTCGATTCGGTCAGATGGTAGAACAGCACTTCGGCCATGGATCGAGGTCAGCTCTCGTAATGATCGCGCACCAGGCGGTCGAGCAGCCGCACACCAAAGCCCGAGCCCCACGACTGGTTGATCTCGTTCGACGGCGCGCCCATCGCCGTGCCGGCGATGTCGAGATGCGCCCAGGGCGTGTCCTTGACGAAGCGCTGCAGGAACTGCGCGGCGATAATCGCGCCGCCGTAGCGGCCGCCGATGTTCTTCATGTCGGCGTTTTTGGAATCGATCAGCTTGTCGTATTCGGCGCCGAGCGGCATGCGCCACAGCCGCTCCTGCGTCGACTGGCCCGCCGCCGTCAGCCTTTGCGCCAACTCGTCATTGTTGGAGAACAGGCCGGCGTAATGCACGCCGAGCGCGACCATGATGGCGCCGGTCAGCGTCGCCAGATTGACCATGAATTTCGGCTGGAAGCGGTCGTTGCAGTACCACAGCGCGTCGGCCAGCACGAGGCGCCCTTCCGCGTCGGTGTTGAGCACCTCGATGGTCTGCCCCGACATGGACGTGACAATGTCGCCGGGGCGCTGGGCATGGCCGTCGACGGCGTTTTCCACCAGGCCGATGATGCCGACGACATTGGCCTTCGCCTTGCGGGCGGCCAGCGCATGCATCAGGCCGGTGACCGCCGCGGCACCGCCCATGTCGCCTTTCATGTCTTCCATGCCCGATGCGGGCTTGATTGAATTGCCGCCGGTGTCAAAGGTGACGCCCTTGCCGACGAAGGCGACAGGGCTGTCCTTGGGCTTGCCGCCGTTCCACTGCATGACGGCCATGCGAGCGCCGCGAGGCGAGCCTTGCGCGACGCCGAGCAGCGAGCCCATGCCGAGCTTCTTCATCTCCTTCTCGGCCAGGATCTCGACCTTGACGCCGAGCGCCTCGAGTTCCTTGGCGCGGGCAGCGAACTCGACCGGTCCCAGCACGTTTGCCGGCTCGTTGACCAGGTCGCGCGCCAGAAGCACGCCGTCGATCACCGCCTCGGCATCCGCGAAGGCCTTCTTGGCGCCTGCCGGGTCGGCGGTGTGGATGGTCACCTTGGCCGGCTTCCTGGGATCGGCCTTTGCGTCATCCTTGTCCTTCCTGGTCTTGTACTTGTCGAAGGAATAGCTGCGCAGGAGAATGCCCGCCGCGAGGCTGGCGGCATCCTTGCCATCGGGCGAGGCGCCGGCCAGGTCGAGCACCACGGCCACATCGGTTGCCTTGCGCAGCGACGCCGCAATGGTGCCGCCGAGTTTCAGCCAGGCATATTCGTCGAGCCCCGACGCTTTGCCGGCGCCGATCGCGACCAACCTATCGAGCGAGGATCCCTCCGGCGCCAGAATTTCGACGACGCCGGCGAACTTGCCGGTGAACTCGGCCACCGGGAAAGCGCGCTCCAGCGTCTTCCCGGGATCATAAGCCCTGGCCGCATCGGTCAAGCCGCCGTCATCCGCCGACAGCACGAGGACGGTGCCCTTCCTGCTCGCCGCCGTCTGGGGCGCGGCGAATTTTGCAAAGGCGATCGACGGTCTCGGGTTCATCATGTCCTGCTTTCGGGGAGTGTTTGACTGTGCGCGAAGCGGTTTGAAGCAATCCGCGACATTTGGTCGTTTTCCGGCATTTGGCAAGACTTTGCCAAAATGGCTACCCATATGACACATGGAATCGATGGCGATTCGTCGCGGCACGGCCCCGCTTCATGCCGCAACCTGTTGTTAACCATCGATGTTCGCCCTTTCTTATCCATTGCCGCCGACACTCCGGTCCACAGCGGCACGCGAGGTGGGACGGGAACCGGATCGCCTGCCTGATCGAGCCCATCGGAGCCAGTTGTGCGGTCGTCGCCGGACAGCTACCCTTAGTTTGGTGGCATGATGCCGTTCGAGAAAACCGAGTAAAGCCTTCATGACGGTCGTTGAACGCTACATCATGCGCCGCGCTTTCGTGGTCTTCATGGCGGCGCTGGTCTGGACGCTGGCCATCGTGTGGACGACGCAGGTGCTGGCCAAGATCGATCTGGTCACCGACAGCGGCCAGTCCGCCCTGACCTTCTTCGAGGTCGCATCCCTCATCCTGCCCTCGATCATCCCGATCGTCGTGCCTTTCGCGCTGGTGGTGGCTGTCGCCCAGACACTCAGCGTCATGAATTCGGATTCGGAGCTCGTGGTCGTCAACGCCTCGGGCGCCTCGCGGTGGACGATCGTGCGGCCGATCATGCTTCTGGCGCTGGCCGCAAGCGTCTTTTCCTTCGCGGTGGACAACGGCATCGACCCTTATGCGCGGCAGAAGAACCGCGCCCTGGTGGCGGAGTCGCGCTCCGACCTGTTGTCGCTGATCATCCAGGAAGGCACCTTCCGAAAGATCGAGGACGGGCTGTTCCTGCAGATCGGCGAGCGGCTTCCCGACAATAAGCTGGGTGGCATCTTCGTCGCCGATTCGCGCGAGGAAGGCGTCAATCTCGTCTATTATGCCAAGACCGGCAGCATCATCGAACGCGGCGGCGAAAAGGTGCTGATGATGAATGACGGCGTCATCCATCGCAAAACGCTGACCGGTGACCTCAGTGTCATCCGGTTCACCTCCTATGCCTTTGACATGTCGGCCTTCATGTCGGCGGCCAATCAAGTAACGCTGCTGCCGAAGGACCAGACCACCCAATACCTGCTCAATCCCAGCGCCAACGACAAGAACTATCAGCAAAATCCACAGGAGTACCGGGCCGAGATCGACCAGCGGTTTTCGGAGTGGACCTATTCCATGGTCTTCGCATTGATCGCACTGGCGGTCGCGGGCGACGCACGCTCGCACCGGGAGGCGCGCGTCAATCCGCTGATCACGGCCATTGCAATATCGCTGTTCGTGCGCTGGCTGGGCTTCTTTGCCGCAAGCAAGGCCGATGAGATCCCGCAATACGGCTATATGGTCTATGGCGTACCCATCGTGGCTTCGGCGGTGGCGATCTGGTTCATAGTCTCCAACCGGACCATGGAATTGCCGGTGGCCTGGGCGGACTGGATGACAAATCTGGCCAGCCGCATCGGTGACGGCTGGAATTCTCTGAAACTGCGTTTGTCGAGGCGCGACACTTCAGGTCAGAGGGTCGGCTGATGGGCTGGACGCTGGGCCGATATTTCTTCTTCCGCTACGTGGCGATCACGATCTGGTTCTTCCTCGGCCTGCTGGCGCTGGTGTTCCTGATCGATTTCACCGAGTTGTCCGGCCGTACCACCGGCTTGCCCGGCTTCACCTATGGGACGGCGATGGCCATTTCGGGCCTCCGGATGCCGATGATCATGCTGCAGACGGTGCCTTTCGTCGGCCTGTTCTCGGCGATGGCGACGCTGGTATCGCTCAACCGGCGCTATGAGCTGGTCATTGCGCGTTCGGCCGGCGTCTCCGCCTGGCAATTCCTTTTGCCGTGCTGCATCGGAGCGCTGCTGTTCGGCGTCGTATCGGTCGGGATCATCAACCCGCTCGCCGCGCACGCCTTCTCTTTGTCCGAACAGATCGAGACCCAGTTGCGCTCCGGAAAATCAAACACGGTTTCGGCCGACGCGGCGCCCTGGATACGCCAGAAAACCAGTTCCGGCGACACCATCATCGGCGCGCGGGCTATCCTCAACCAGGGCCTGGAGATGTCCGACGCCGTCTTTTTCATCCTCGACCAGCAAGGCAATATCGCCGAGCGCAAGGATGCGGCGCGTGCCTACCTGCGGGACGGTTATTGGGAATTGCAGGACGTCAAGACCTTCAGGAACGGCGTCATCCAGTCTGCGGCGAACGATCGCGTGCCGACCAATCTGAAGCCGGAATTCGTGCAGGAGCGGCTGGCGCGCCCGGAAACCATTCCTTTCTACGACCTGCCCGGAAAAATCGAGGTTGCCCGTTCCTTCGGCCTCAAGGCAAATGCCTTTGCCATGCAGTTTGATTCGCTGGTGGCGTTGCCGTTCCTCCTCGTCGCCATGACGCTGATTGCTGCAACAGTTTCAATGCGATTTGCGAGGATGGGACAATCGGCAACGATGATTCTGGGTGGCGTCGTTGCCGGCTTTCTGCTTTATGTCGTTTCGGTGCTGGTGAAGGCATTCGGCGTGGCGGGATTCGTGCCGACTGCCGTAGCCGCCTGGGTGCCGGTCGTGGTAGCTATGTTCTTCGGGGTGACTTTCCTGCTATACAAGGAAGACGGCTAGTGAGGGAAGCGGTTTTGCCCAGCAGCAGGCAGGCCCATTTGGCGCGCCTTTATGCGGCGAGCGCCTTGGCATGCTTGTTTGCCTGCGCCGTCCCGCTGCCTGCGGTCGCGCAGGAGGTCGGTGACGTTGCGGCCAAGGTTCCGTCCGGCTCGCAGATGCTGCTGGCCGCCGACACGCTGGTTTACAACAACGACAACCAGACCGTGACCGCCGTCGGCGGCGTGCAGATCGATTATGGCGGCAACCGCCTGGTTGCCCAGAAAGTCGTATACGACCGCAACACCAAGCGGATGGTCGCCAGCGGCAATGTCGAAGTCATCAACAGCGACGGCACCAAGATCAATTCGGATCATATCGACATAACCGACGACTTCGCCGACGGTTTCGTCAACGCGCTGCGCGTCGAGACCATCGACAAGGCCTATTTCGCCGCCGAGAGTGCCGAGCGCATGGGCGGCGTGCTAACCACGTTCCACAATGGCGTCTACACGGCCTGCGAGCCGTGCGAGGACAAACCCAACAAAGCGCCGACCTGGCGCGTGAAGGCCAGGAAGATCATCTGGAACGGCGAGAAGAAGACGGTTCGCTTCGAGAACGCGAATTTCGAGTTCTTTGGCTTCCCGCTCGCCTACCTGCCGGCGTTCGAGATTGCCGACCCGACGGTCAAGCGCAAGAGCGGCTTCCTGATCCCCAGCATCAGCTACAACAGCCACCTGGGTTACAGCGTCAAGGTTCCCTATTATTTCGCACTGTCGCCGACCTATGACCTGACGGTGTCGGGGAGCGGCTACACCAAGCAGGGCTTCCTCGGAGAGGCCGAGTGGCGCCAACGTTTCAACAACGGCGAATACAGTTTGAAGATCGCCGGGATCCAGCAGCAGGACCCGGATGCCTTCCTTGATAGCGCCGCTTTCCCTTCGACCGGCGGTCACAACATCGATTCGGGCGCGGCGGGCGATCCGAACAAGTTCCGCGGCATGATGGGCACGCAGGGCAAGTTCGCCATCAACGAACGCTGGAATTTCGGCTGGGACGTTCTGCTGCAGACCGACAAGAATTTCTCGAGCACCTACAACATCGACAAGTACAATGCATACGTGCACCAATCGTCGGTCTACCTGACGGGTCTCAACAACCGCAACTATTTCGATGTGCGCGCCATGCATTTCGAGGTTCAGGAAGACACGCCCAACAGCAACATCGCAGCGCGTGCCAACCAGCAGCCCTGGGTGCTGCCGTCGTTGGACTATGCCTACATCCCTGATGTCGCGGTCGCCGGCGGCCAGTTGTCGTTCAATGTCAACGCGCGGGTCCTCCGCCGCGATCAACTCGATGAGACCTATAACATCCCATACGACAACACCAAGCCTGTACAGCGCGTGCGCGGCATTGAAGGCGAATCCGGCCGCCTGACCGCCGAGACCGAGTGGAAGCGATCGTTCGTCACCGACGACGGACTGGTGCTGACACCGTTGCTGGCGCTGCAGGGCGACGTCGACTATCTCGACGCGTCATCCGGTTCGCTTGCCGCCGTCAACCAAATGGCCAACAATCCGTTGATAAATGCCAACGACGATATGCGCTCGTCATTTGCCCGTTACATGGCAACCGCCGGGCTGGAGATGCGCTGGCCGCTGCTGTTTTCGATGGCCAGCGGGTCCAGCCATGTCATCGAGCCGATGGCACAGCTCTTTGTGCGTCCGAACGAACAGTATGTCGGCGGCCTCGCCATTCCGAACGAAGACGCACAGAGCATGGTGTTCGATGCGACCACCCTGTTCGAACGCGACAAGTTCTCCGGCTACGACCGTGTGGAAGGCGGCTCGCGCGCCAATGTCGGCTTCCGCTATTCCGGCTCCTATATGAATGGCTGGGGCACCAACGCCATTTTCGGCCAGTCCTATCAGATTGGCGGCGAGAACTCCTTCGCGGCGCCGGATCTGGTCAATGTCGGCGCCTATTCGGGTCTTCAGGACACCAAGTCCGACTATGTCGGCCTGTTTGGCATCAACAGCCCCAACGGGTTCGCGGCCTCGGTCAGCGGTCGCTTCGACGAACAGACCTTCGAGATTCGCCGTGCCGAGTTCAAGGCCGCCTATTCGGGTCTGCCGGTATCGCTGAGCGCCAAATATGCCTTCATCCAGGCCCAGCCGCTCTATGGTTTCACGACCGACCGTCACGAAGTCACGCTGGGTGCCTCGACGCATCTTGCCGAGAACTGGCGCGTCTTCGGCACGGGAACCTACGACCTGCAGGAAAGCCTGTTGGTCAAGGATGGGGTGGGCTTTGCCTATAATGATTCCTGCTTCACCTATCTGATGACGTACTCGCAGTCGCGCGACCTGAACACCAGGGAGGTGACGCAGAGCGTCGGCTTCAACCTGTCGTTCCGTACGCTCGGCGACTTCGGCTCGTCGACCAGCGCCATCGACACCATCCAGTAGTCGGCGACATCGTTTCGCCGCATAGCGCTGGCACGGATTCGCGCACCCGGATGAGGTCGAAATTGGGCGGAGCCGGGATGATAAAATTGGGATGCCAACGATGAGGAAGTACCTCTTTTCAGCAGGGTTTGCGCTGCTTGTGGCGGCGACATCCGTGTCGATGACCGTCATGATGCCGCCGGCTTTCGCCAGTGAGATCAAATACGTCGTCAACAACGTACCGATCACCACTGGTGATATCGCGCATCGTGCCGCCTTCCTGAAACTGCAGCGCAAGAAGGGCGATGCCGCCCAGGAAATGATCGACCAGACGCTGCGCCTCGCGGAAGCCAGACGACTTGGTATCCGCATCAGCGACGCCCAGGTCGAAGCGGCCTATCAGCGCTTTGCAACCAGCAACAAGATGCAACTCAGCCAGCTTAACGGCGTCATGGAAAAATCCGGCGTCGGCAAGGACCACTTCAAGGAGTTCATCCGCGCCCAGATGGCCTGGAACCAGGCCTTGAGCGCGCGCTACCGTTCCGGTGAGGGCGGCAGCGTGACCGAGCAGGATGCGGTCAGGCGCATGCTCGACAAGGGTGGCGCCAAGCCAAGCGCCACCGAATACATGCTGCAGCAGGTCATCTTCGTCGTGCCGGCGTCCGAGCGCAGCGCCACGCTGGCCAAGCGCAAGCGCGAGGCCGACGCCATGCGCGCGCGTTTCAACGGCTGCACCACGACGCGCGAGTTCGCCAAGGGCTTGATCGACGTCACCGTTCGCGACCTGGGCCGGGTGCTGGCGCCGCAGCTGCCGCCGGACTGGGCCGAGCAGATCAAGGCGACCAAGGTCGGTGGTGCCACCGCCACGCGCGAGACCGAGCGCGGCGTCGAGTTCATCGGCATCTGCTCATCGCGTGAAGTGTCTGACGACAAGACCGCCCAGATGGTGTTCCAGAGCGAAGGCTCCAGCGACAAGAATGCCGACGAGCTCAGCAAGAAATATGTCGAAGAGTTGAAGGCGAAAGCCCACATCGTCAAGCGATGACGTGGTTGGCTCTGACGTGGATGATGCAGTGACCGCGCTGGCGTTGAGCGCCGGCGATCCATCCGGCATCGGCCCCGAAATCGCCATCGCCGCCTTCATGGCGCGTGAAGCTCTTGACGTGCCTGCCTTCTATCTGCTTGCCGATCCGGCACTGATCGCCTCGCGGGCGGGCCAGCTCGGCCTGTCGGTGCCGATCATCGAGACAACGCCCGCGCAATCGGCACGGGCATTCGCCCAGGCCCTGCCGATCGTTCCGCTGACGGCGCGCTGCGTCGACAGTCCGGGCCGGCCGGATCCGGCCAATGCAGCCGGCACCGTCGAGGCCATCGATCGCGCTGTCGCTGCCTGCCTTGCCGGTGACGCCGCAGCCATCGTCACGTGCCCCATCGCCAAGAAGCCGCTCTACGATGCCGGATTCCGCTTTCCCGGCCACACCGAGTATCTGGCGCATCTGGCGGCCCGGCACACCGGCGTCGAGGCGCTGCTGCCAGTGATGATGCTGGCGGGCCCTGACCTGCGCACGGTTCCCGTCACCATCCACATCGCCCTGGCCGAGGTGCCGAAGGCCCTGACCACCGAGTTGATCGTAGCCACCGCACGCATTGCCGCCGCCGACCTCGCCAGCCGGTTCGGCATCGCCAGGCCGAGGCTCGCTATCGCGGGCCTCAATCCGCATGCCGGCGAAGGCGGCTCCATGGGCCTGGAGGACGAGCGTATCGTGCGCCCGGCCGTCGATATCCTGCGCGCCGAGGGCATCGACGCTTTCGGCCCCCTGCCGGCCGACACATTGTTCCATCCCCGGGCGCGGGCGGGCTACGACGCGGCGCTGTGCATGTATCACGACCAGGCTTTGATTCCGGCCAAGGCATTGGCCTTCGACGAGGCGGTCAACGTCACGCTCGGCCTGCCCTTCATCCGCACCTCGCCCGACCATGGCACCGCCTTCGACATCGCCGGCAAGGGCATTGCGCGCCCCGACAGCCTGATCGCTGCGTTGAAGCTGGCCAGGAAGCTGGCTGACACCGACGCAAGGGCTGCGGCCGCATGAGTGCTCCCCCTTCTGGCTTTCCGGCATGAGCATCGACGGGTTGCCTCCGCTGCGCGACGTCATCGAGCGCCATGAGCTGCAGGCGAAAAAGGCGCTCGGCCAGAATTTCCTGCTCGACCTCAATCTAACCAGCAAGGTCGCGCGTGCCGCGGGCGACCTGACAAACACCACGATAATCGAGGTTGGGCCGGGGCCTGGCGGCCTGACAAGGGCGCTGCTTTTCAACGGCGCCCGACGGGTCATTGCCATCGAGCGCGACGAACGCTGCCTCGCGGCGTTGGCCGAGATTTCGGAACATTATCCGGGCCGGCTGGAGATTATTGCCGGCGACGCGCTGAAAACGGACTTTGCCGCGCTCGCCGCCGGCGCGCCGACGAAGATCGTGGCCAATCTGCCCTACAACATAGGCACCGAGTTGCTGATCCGCTGGCTGACGGTCACGGACTGGCCGCCCTTCTATGCCTCGATGACGCTGATGTTCCAGCGTGAGGTGGCCCAGCGCATCGTCGCCGCGCCCGGCAGCGATGCCTATGGCAGGCTTGGCGTGCTGGCCGGCTGGCGTACCCAGGCCAGGATCGCCTTCGACGTGCCGCCCCAGGCATTCACGCCGCCGCCCAAGGTCACCTCTTCGGTGGTGCATCTGGAGCCGCGCGCGGCACCGCTGCCCGCCGACGTGAAAAAACTCGGCCGCGTCACGGAAGCCGCTTTCGGCCAACGCCGGAAGATGTTGCGGCAGAGCGTGAAAAGTCTCGGCGGCGAGACCCTGCTCGAGCGCGCAGGCATCGATCCGACCCGCCGTGCCGAGACGCTCAGCGTCGAGGAGTTCGTGCGGCTGACCAATTTGGTATAGAGCAATTCCAGGAAAAGTGTGACACGGTTTTCCGTCCGGAATTGCGAAAAAACAAAGAGATAGAGCGGTTCGCCGTTTCCGTGAAACGGTGAAATGCTCTAGCACCAGCAGGCCTGGAAACGCCTCGCTCACGGCATAGATAATCTGGCAAACATGCTGGAGAACCAAATGCCCGCCTACATCATTTCCGATGTCACCATCCGCGACGAAGAGGCGATCGAGATCTATCGAACCCGTGCCGCTGCCTCCATCGCACAGCACGGCGGGCGCTATCTGGTGCGTGGCGGCCAGGTGGAGGCGCTGGAAGGCAAGTGGCATCCCGGGCCGCTGATCGTCGTCGAATTTCCTGACATGGAACGGGCCAGGCGTTGGTACGCTTCGGCTGAGTATGCGGCTGCACTGGACGTGCGCGACGCCGCGCTCAGCCGCAATCTGATCCTGGTCGACGGCGTGGCATCCTGAAACCGGTCAGCCGGTCTTTTCGTCCAACAGGCCAGAGACGAAATCGAACAGACCAGGCCGGCGATCGCGCCTTAGCCGCTCGGCGACGACGATGCCGCGCACTTCGGCGAAGGCGCGATCCAGATCGTCATTGACGATGACGAAATCATATTCCTTCCAGTGTTCGATCTCGTTGCGGGCGTTCTTGAGCCGCGTCTCGATCACCGCTTCCTGGTCCTCGGCGCGGCGCTTCAGGCGTGCCTTCAATTCCTTCATCGACGGCGGCAGGATGAAGATCGAGACGATATCGGCGCGCATCTTCTCCTTGAGCTGCTGGGCGCCTTGCCAATCGATGTCGAAGAGCATGTCGCGGCCTTGCGCCAGCGCCAGTTCGGCGGGTTCGCGCGGTGTCGCATAGCAGTTGCCATGCACCTCGGCCCACTCGAGCAGTGCATCGGAATCGCGCAACCGTTCGAAGTCGCGCATCGTGCGGAAATGGTAGTGAACACCCTCGATCTCGCTGCCGCGACGCGGCCTTGTGGTGACCGAGACCGACAGTTCGAGGCTGGAGTCGCTTTCCAGAAGGTTGCGCGCGATGGTCGACTTGCCGGCGCCGGATGGCGACGACAGGACGAGCATCAGCCCCCGGCGACGAATGCGGGAGCCCAAATCCCTGGCAACCATCGGTTCCTTGGCAACCATCGGCTACTCCAGATTCTGGACCTGTTCACGAAACTGGTCGACCACGGCCTTCAGTTCCAGCCCGATCGCGGTGACGGCCGCAGCGTTCGACTTCGAACACAGCGTATTCGATTCGCGGTTAAATTCCTGTGCCAGAAAATCGAGCTTGCGGCCGACGGCGCCGCCGCCCTCGATCAGCGCCCGGCCAGACGCGACATGCGTTTTCAACCGGTCGATCTCTTCGCGAATGTCGGCCTTGGTGGCAAGAAACGCCGCTTCCATGTGCAGCCGGCTCGCATCCAGATTGGCGGACGGGTCCATCAGCAGCCTGACCTGCTCGGCGATGCGTTCACGGATCGCCGCCGCATCGCGCGACGGATCCGCCTCGGCGCGCAACGTCAAGGCCTCGATGGCATCGATATGGCCGGACAAAAGCAGCGCCAGTGCAGCACCCTCGCCCTGCCGCGCCTTTTCGAGCCCCTTCAATGCCACGTCTAGCGCCGCCATGATGGCAGTATCGAGCGCGGCGCGCGCTTCTTCGGTTTCGATAGTTTCGGGAATATCGAGCACGCCACGCAGCGAAAGCAGGCCGTCGGCCGTCGCCGGAGCAACGCCGAATTGCTCCTGCAGCCGCTTGGCGAGGCCGGCAAGATCCTTCAGGAACGCCTCGTTGATAACTGGCTGCGCCTGCGTGCCGGCGGCACGGCCGATGGTCAGCGTCGCCTGGAAATTGCCACGGGCGAAACGCTTCTGCAGTGTTTGCCTGACCGCCGGCTCCAGCCGCTCGAATCCCTGCGGCAGCCGCAGCCGCACCTCGACGCTCTTGCCGTTGACGGACTTGACCTCCCAGGCGACCGAGGTCCCTTCATGCTCGGCGACGGAACGGGCAAATCCGGTCATGCTCTGCAAATTCATGTCGCCTGCACACCCCTGGCGCATTGCCCCGAAATCATTCCGGACAGGGCAAATGCTGCTTAAAAATGATCACGCCGCGGGACGTTGAAATCGGACGCGTGGCGTTGCTTCAAATGTTGGGGCTGTCGCCCTTCCAGCCTTTCGTCTTACTGGGCGGCGCCCGCATCGCCGCCGGCGTCGCCACCGTCGATGGTGTCAGCAGGTTTGTCGGTATCGCCGCTGGCACCAGGGGCCGCAGCGGCCTTGGCCGCCTCATCGGCCTGCTTCTTCTGCAACGCACGATAGCGGGCGACGTTTTCATTGTGCTCGTCCAGCGTTGCGGCAAAAACGTGACCGCCAGTGCCATCGGCAACGAAATAGAGATCGTCGGTCTTCGATGGATTGGCCACGGCCTCAAGTGCCGCACGCCCCGGATTGGCGATGGGCGTCGGCGGCAGGCCGCTGATCAGATAGGTGTTGTAAGGCGTCTGCTTCTGTATGTCGGACTGGTAGATCGGCCGGTCCACCGGCTTGCCCTTGCCGCCGAACAGACCATAGATGATGGTTGGATCGGATTGCAGGCGCATGCCCTTGGCCAGCCGGTTCAGGAAGACCGCGGCCACCCGTGAACGCTCGTCACCCTTGCCGGTTTCCTTCTCGACGATCGAGGCCAGGGTGACGAACTCGTCGACGTTCGACAGCGGCAGGTCCGGCGCGCGCCGCTGCCATACCTCGTCGACCAGCTTCTTCTGATCGCCCAGCAACTTGTCGATCATCTGCTGGCGCGTCGCACCCCGCGTGAAACGCAGCGTGTCGGTGGCCAGGCTGCCCTCGGGAGGCGTCTTGGCCGGCATGTCGCCGCTCAAGGCGGGCTCGCCGGCGATACGCTGCAGAGCCTGCTCGACCGTCAATCCTTCCGGAATCGTCAGTGAGTACATCACCGACTTGCCGCTCTTCAAAAGCTCCATGATGTCGCGCATGGATGCCCTGGGCTTGACCTCGTATTCACCGGCCTTGAGCGCGGAATCGTTGCCGAAGGCACGCACGCCAAGCCGGAAGATACGAGCGTCGCTGATCAGTCCGCGGCGCTCGAGCTGGTCGGCGATATCCTGGACGCCGGTGTTCGGCTTGACCAGGAAAGTGTCGCCATTGGCCGAGGGGCCGGGTTCGGTGAATTCCTGCTTGCCGAAGTAGACCGCCACGCCCGCCGCCAGCACCATCAGCATCACCGAGGAGATGACGAAGTTCATGAACACGACGACCTGGCTGCGAGAAGCGCGCGAGCGCTTCGGCGGCGGCGTTCCGGCTTCAGGCCGCAAGGCTTCGCTGGCTGTCTTCGGCACGATCGGCCCAGTGCTCGCCGGTCGTTGCCCGAATTCTCCGTTGCCTGCCGGATTTGTGTTCATTTCGCCCTACCGTTTGATCTCTCAACGAATCCCCTGCGGCAGAGTAGGGGCGAATATGGCAAAATTGACGACACGTCAAAGCATCGCCCGGCAGCCGGACGGTCAGCCATTGTAGCGTTGGAACACAAGCGATGCGTTGGTGCCGCCGAAGCCAAAGGAATTGGACAGCGCGACGTCGATCTGGCGGGAGCGAGGCTTGTTCGGCACCAGGTCGATCGCGGTTTCGCGTTCGGGGTTGTCGAGGTTGATGGTCGCCGGTGCGACATTGTCCCTGATCGCGAGGATCGAGAAGATCGCTTCGGCGGCGCCCGCCGCCCCCAGGAGATGGCCGATCGACGATTTGGTCGACGACATCGAAATCTTGGACGCGGCATTGCCGACAAGCCGCTCGACGGCGCCGAGCTCGATCGTGTCGGCCATGGTCGAGGTGCCGTGGGCGTTGATGTAGTCGACATCGGCAGGCGTCAGCTTGGCCCGGTTCAGGGCCGCCGTCATGCAACGGAAGGCGCCGTCACCGTCCTCGGCGGGCGCGGTGATGTGATGGGCATCGCCGGTCAGGCCATAGCCGGTAACCTCGGCATAGATCTTGGCGCCGCGCGCCTTGGCGTGCTCCAGCTCCTCCAGCACGACGACGCCGGCGCCCTCGCCCATGACGAAGCCGTCACGGTCGCGGTCGTAGGGGCGCGATGCAGTCTGTGGCGTATCATTGTGCTCGGTCGACAACGCCCGGCATGCGGCGAAGCCGGCGATCGACAGCCGCGTCACCGGCGCTTCGGCACCGCCGGCGACCATTACGTCGGCATCGCCCCACATGATCAGCCGGGCAGCGTCGCCGATGGCGTGCGCGCCGGTCGAGCAGGCAGTGACGACGGCATGGTTCGGGCCCTTCAGCCCGTGCCGGATCGAAACCTGGCCGGAGACCAGATTGATGATCTGGCCGGGGATGAAGAAAGGGCTGATGCGGCGCGGACCGCGCTCCTTGAGGATCATCGCGTTCTCGGCGATGCCCTCGATACCACCGATGCCGGAACCGATCAGAACGCCGGTGGCGCACTGCTCTTCATGGGTTTTGGGTTCCCAGCCGGAATCCTTCAGCGCCTCGTCGGCGGCGGCAATCCCGTACAGGATGAAGTCGCCGATCTTGCGCAGTTCCTTCGGCTCGAGCACGGCCTCGGGATTGAAGGTGGCATTGCTGCCGTCGCCACGCGGAACGACGTGGGCGATCTTGCAGGCAAGATCCTCCACCTCGAACTCGGTGATGCGCTTGGCGGCGCTGCGGCCGGTCAGGAGTTCCTTCCAGCTGTGCTCGAAGCCCATGCCGAACGGTGACAACAACCCAAGGCCGGTGACGACGACACGCCTCATCGCAGGTCCTCCCCGGTGGTGACTGCGGAAAGTGTCAGGCCGAAGCCTTGTCGATGTACTTCACCGCATCGCCGACGGTCAGGATGGTCTCGGCCGCGTCGTCGGGAATCTCGACGCCGAATTCTTCTTCGAACGCCATGACGAGTTCGACCGTGTCGAGGCTGTCGGCGCCCAGATCGTCGATGAAGCTCGCCTGCTCCGTCACTTTGTCGGCATCGACGCCAAGGTGTTCGATGACGATCTTCTTGACGCGCTCTGCGGTGTCACTCATTTGGGCATCCTCGTCTTTTGTTTGTCTGTCTTCGTTAGCGGGCAGAATGCCGCTAATCAAGCTGAAAGATGGTCCTGCCGGAAACGCAACGGCCACGGACCGGTTTTTGCCCGAACCGCCGGGTTGCGGGCCGCATTACACGAAAAATAGCTGAGGTCCAAGGCGAAATGGTCTCTTTTCACAACCCGGCAGCGTTGCCGCCGGGCCTCGTTCAGATCATCGCCATGCCGCCATTGACGTGGACGGTCTGGCCGGTGACGTAGGCGGCTTCGTTGGAGGCGAGATAGGCGACCGCGGACGCGACTTCAACGCTGGTGCCCATGCGGCGCGTCGGGATGGCCGCCATGATCGCCTCTTTCTGCTTGTCGTTGAGCTTGTCGGTCATTGCCGATTCGATGAAGCCGGGGGCCACACAGTTGACGGTGATGTTGCGGGTGGCGATCTCCTGCGCCAGCGACTTGGAGAAACCGATCATGCCGGCCTTCGAGGCGCAGTAATTGGTCTGGCCGGGATTGCCGGTTACGCCGACAACCGAGGTGATGTTGATGATGCGGCCATGGCGCCGGCGCATCATCGGATGGGTGAGTTCGCGGGTGAGCCGGAAAACCGCGGTCAGATTGATCTCGATCACGCTGTCCCAATCGGCGTCCGACATGCGCACGAACAGGCCGTCCTTGGTGATGCCGGCATTGTTGACCAGGATGTCGACACCTTCCAGATCGGCTTCCGCCTTCTGGCCGAGCGCCTTGATCTCGTCGCGGTTCGACAGATTGGCCGGAAACAGCTTGACCCGGTCGCCAAGTTCGTTGGCCAGCGTCTCCAGCTTCTCGATGCGCGTACCATGCAGGCCGACAATGGCGCCCTGCGCATGCAGTACCCTGGCGATCGCCTCGCCGATGCCTCCCGATGCCCCGGTGACGAGCGCCTTGCGGCCGGTCAATTCGAACATGTCTTGTCCTCTTCTCAAATGGGGCGGGCGATTATCTGTAGATGTCAGCACGGTGGCCGATGGTTACCACCAGAACGACCAGCCGGCTGTCCTGCACATCGCAGATAATGCGATAATCCCCAACCCGGTATCTCCATAAAGTCGCCAAAGGGCCCTTCAGCGCCTTGCCGGCTTCACATGGATTGTCGAGCACCGCGATACGGTTTTCAATGAAGTCCCGGATGCGATGCCGCGTTTTTGGATCCAGCTTTTCAACGAATTTGCGCGCTGAACGGGGGTATTCAAGCGTCCAGGCCACGCCAGAAGTCCTCGCCCTTCATGACATCCTCTTCGCCACGCCTGATCCGCTCCCGAACTTCAGCGGCGAGGTAATAGTCTTCCATTTCCTCGATACCGCGCTCGATGAGTTCGCGCAGATAGTAAGCCTTGCTGCGGCCGGTCCTGGCCGCCAGGAAATCCAGACGCTCCTCGATCTCGGGAGCCAGTCTTATAGAGGTCGGCATGGCAATCCCCATGAATACATGTATTCATGTACAGCCGCGCCGGGCGGAATTCAAGTCAGAGCGCGGCTAGCGCCGCCTCGACGTCAACCGCCGCACCGACCGACGCGGTGGCGATGTCGCGGTTGATGCGCCGCGCCAGCCCCGACAGCACCTTGCCGGCGCCGATCTCGTAGAGCGCGGTGACGCCGTTGGCGCCGAACCATTCGACCGTCTCGCGCCAGCGCACGCGGGCGACCACCTGCTCGACCAGGCGCCGCGAAATCTCGTCCGGGTCGCTCGTCGGGGTGACTGTGACGTTCGAGACGATCGGAACCACCGGTGCGGCCTTGGCCACTTCGGCGAGCGCGTCGCGCATGATCTCCGCGGCCGGCGTCATCAACGCCGAATGGAAAGGTGCCGAGACCTGCAGCATCAGCGCCCGCTTGGCGCCCTTTTCGGTGCAAAGCCTGGCGGCCAGCTCGACCGCAGCCTTGGCGCCGGAGATGACCAATTGGCCGCCGCCGTTGTCGTTGGCGACCTGGCAGACAGATCCTTTGGCCGCTTCAGCGCAGGCAGCTTCGACATCCGCCTGCTCCAGTCCGATGATCGCCGCCATGGCGCCCTCGCCGGGAGGTACCGCCGCCTGCATGGCATTGCCGCGAATGCGCAGCAGCCGCGCGGCATCGCCAACGGAAACGAAGCCCGCGGCGGCCAGCGCCGAATATTCGCCCAGCGAATGGCCGGCGACATAGGCGACCTTGTCCTTCAGCGAGAACCCACGCGATTCCAGCGCCCTGATGGCCGCCAGCGATACCGCCATCAGCGCCGGCTGTGCGTTGGCCGTCAACGTTAAGGCCTCTTCGGGACCTTCCCAGATCAGCTTCGACAGGTTTTCGCCGAGCGCGTCGTCGACTTCCTGGAAGACCCTGCGCGCCTCGGGAAAGCTATCGGCGAGATCCTTGCCCATGCCGACAGCCTGGCTGCCTTGTCCCGGAAAGGTGAATGCGACGGCCATGCGAGGGCTCCCAAGGGCTGGTTTTGCTTGCCTGATAGGCGGGTTTTTCTTGCCTGTGACGCAAGGCAGGCCGCCAAGTCAAGTCCAGTTCGCCCCTGCCGGGCGGCTTCGTCAACCGCCGAGTGCCTGTTCCCAAAGGCTTTTTGGCGATCACTCCTGATGAAAACCGCTCACGAATCGTTTGCTGGCTCTTCTTATTTCCGCCACAGGCGCTAGCTTTGCGTGACAATTATATGACAATCGAGTGACGTGTTTGTCGCTGGGTGGGGAAGTTGAAGTGACAAAGAGTTCGAAACGTAGCGGTAAAGCCGTGCCGCAATTCCTGGAAGACGATCCGTCCACCGGCTACCTGCCGGGCCGGAGATGGCCGGTTGTCCGGTACGGGCTGATCAGCCTGGCGATCGCGGCCATCCTGGTGTTCGCCATCGAACTGATCGTGCGCGGTGATTTCGCCGGCACCGTCTCTTTCTTCCTGCAGCCGCTCAAGCCGGGCTGGACCACGATCGTTGTCTTCGCGCTGATCCTGATCGGCCTCGACGCCGTGCTCGGCCGTAGCCACCAGAGCCTGATGATCGTGGCTCCGCTGACCCTGTCTTTAGCCTTTGTCGGCCATCAGAAGTCGCATTATCTCGGCGATCCGCTCTATCCGACGGATTTCCTCTACGCCCGCCAGATCGTCGCCCTGCTGCCATTGCTGGTGCGCGACCGGCCAATGACCGCGCTCGCCATGGTCGTCGGCATCGTCGCCGGCCTGTCGCTGCTCGTCTATGGCTGGCGGCTGTGGCGCCGCAAGGTCCTCGCACTCAGCCGCAAGGGCCGCCTCGCCCGGCTGACGCTGGCGGTTCCGCTGCTCGCCTTCTTTGTCTCGATCATGGACTACGCCACCTTCTCGTGGACCAGGGACCGGCTGCAGATCATCCCGATCATGTGGGATCAAAAGGAAAACTACGCCTCCAACGGCTTTGCGCTCGCCTTCGCGCTCAACGTGCCGATGGCGCATGTCTCGGCGCCGGCCGACTATTCCGACAAGGCGATCGCCGCGATCGAGAGGCCGGCGGTGACAGCCTCCGTGCCCGCCGAGAAGCCGGACATCATTGTCGTCATGAGCGAATCGTTCTGGGATCCGACCAAACTGCCCGGGGTAACCATCACGCCGGACCCCATTCCCAATGTGCGGGCGTTGCGCTCGGGCTATATGTTCTCGCCCGAATTCGGCGGCATGACCGCCAATATCGAGTTCGAAGCGCTGACCGGCTTCTCGAACGCCTTCCTGCCGGCCGGCAGCATCCCCTACCAGCAATATGTGCGCACCCCGACGCCGTCGATGGCAACCTTCCTGAAGAGCGAGGGTTACCAGGCGCGTGCCATACATCCAGGCACCAACTGGTTCTGGAACCGTGGCGCGGTGTACGCCGATTTCGGCTTCAACGACTTCAAGTCTGAAGAGACGCTGCCGCCGATGGAGAAGCGCGGACCGCTGGCATCGGATGCGGCGATGACCGACGAGATCATCCGCGAAGCCGACGCCAGCGAGCAGCCGGTGTTCTTCTTCGCGGTCAGCCTGCAGAACCATGGTCCCTACGAGCCGAACCGCTACTACAACCCGACCCACAAGGTGCAGGCGCCGATCAGCCAGTGGGCGCGTGAATCGCTGCTGAGCTATGCGGAGGGATCCGCGGATGCCGATCGCGGTCTCGAGCGCCTCGTCGAATGGGCAAAGAAGCGCTCCCGTCCCACGGTGATCGCCTTCTTCGGCGACCATCTGCCGCCGCTGGGCCCGGTTTACGTCGAAACCGGCTTCCTCAAGGACAATGTCGCGCCGCGCAAGGAGGCGTCACCGCAGGACGCCCTTCAGCATCACGAGACGCCGCTGGTCATCTGGTCGAACCGCACCGGCCCGGCCGAGGATCTGGGCGCGGTCAGCCCCGCCTTCCTGCCTTATCATATCCTGAAGACGGCCGGCATCACCCATCCCTACTACACGGGCTTCCTGGGCGAGATGCGCGAACGCTACCGCGTCGTCGACCGCAACCTGTTGCTGACACCGGCCGGGGAAGCCACGCCCGACTGGGCGCGGCAGAAGGACATCGATCCGGCCATCCGCGACTTTCGTCTGCTGCAATATGACATGATGTTCGGCAAGCGGCACGCGGCGCCGGACTTCTTTCCCGAAACGGTCGACAAGGTCGTAGCCCACATGAGTTGAGCCTGCAGTCCCTCTGAGGGGATCGAACACTCAATTCGTTAGTTGCAGCTTCGAGAACTTGTTGGCGATCTGCTCTTGAGAAGCATCTCATCCCCGGAAATGCTTGCCGCTGCGGGGAAGTCGCAAAGTCTTGCGGTTGTCGCCATTTGATCTTCCCTCCGACATCGCCCCCTTGCGCCACAGGCTCCCCTGCGACATCGCGAACGCCGCACGCCCTTGCCTTCCCTGCGGATTGCTATATAGACGCCCGCAATCTGCCGGTCCTAGCTGGGGGCTGAACGGAGGGCCGGAGGCTTTCTCAAAAACCTTCGCGTGAAGCCAGAAGTGCTTCCGCCTCCCGTGTCTCCGCTCTCGACCGTCTCGTCATGCTCCTTTCTTCCCCGCCCCTCAAGGGATCCGGGTCAGAGAAGTTGCAGAGGCTTTTGCCGCCGGGAACCGGGAGAGAAACGAAGAAAGGCGAAGACATAATGGCTCTTTACGAACATGTGTTTCTTGCCCGGCAGGACCTCTCGCAGCAGCAGGTCGATGCGCTTGTCGAACAGTACAAGGGCGTCATCGCAGCAAATGGCGGGTCGGTCGGCCGGGTCGAGAACTGGGGACTGAAGTCCCTCACCTACCGGGTCAACAAGAACCGGAAGGCATACTACACGCTGATGGACCTCACCTGCCCGCCGGCAGCGCTCAACGAGATGGAGCGTCAGATGGGCCTGTCCGAGGACGTGCTGCGCTTCCTGACCATCAAGGTCGAGGCGCATGAGGAAGGCCCCTCGGCGATGATGCAGAAGCGCGAAGAGCGCTCGGAGCGCGGTGGCTTCGGCGACCGCGACCGTGGTGACCGTGGCCCGCGTTCGTTCGGCGACCGCGATCGCGGCGACCGTCCGCCGCGCAGCTTCGGCGATGCCGGTGGCGAGCGTGGTCCGCGCCGTCCGCGCGAAAGCCTTGAAGGGGGTGCAGAATAATGGTCGACATCAACCAGATCCCGACCCGGCGCCCGTTCCACCGTCGCCGCAAGACCTGCCCGTTCTCCGGCGCCAACGCGCCCAAGATCGACTACAAGGACGTGCGTCTCCTGCAGCGCTACATTTCCGAGCGCGGCAAGATCGTGCCGTCGCGCATCACCGCGGTCAGCCAGAAGAAGCAGCGTGAGCTCGCCAAGGCGATCAAGCGCGCCCGCTTCCTCGGCCTGCTGCCTTACGTGGTCCGCTAAAATTTCTCCGAGCGGGCGGCTTTGTCGCCCGCTTTTCTCCACGGCGACGGGCGCCGCTGGAGTGTCTTGACGATGCATGTCGTGGTCCCAAAACCGGGAAACCACTTTTGGGCGACATGCAGGAAATCCCGGGTTGAGGCCAAAGCCTCTAACTGCCGACAGGCAGGACAGCGACACCGGCGGCAACGCCCCTTTGCTTCCTGACCTGTTCCCAAGAATCGGCAACGATTCCGAGATCGATGCCAAACTGAAAGGAACAAAACCATGGAAGTCATTCTTCTCGAACGCGTTTCCCGCCTCGGCCAGATGGGTGATACCGTCAAGGTCAAGGACGGCTTTGCCCGCAATTTCCTCTTGCCGCAGGGCAAGGCGCTGCGCGCCAACGAGGCCAACAAGAAGAAGTTCGAAGGCCAGCGCGCCCAGCTCGAGGCCCGCAACCTCGAGCGTAAGTCGGAAGCCGCCCAGATTGCCGAAAAGCTCGACGGCAAGAGCTTCATCGCCGTCCGCTCGGCCGGCGAGACCGGCCAGCTTTACGGTTCGGTGTCGACGCGCGACATCGCCGACCTGCTGACGGCCGAAGGTTTCACGGTCAACCGCAACCAGATCCAGCTCAACCAGCCGATCAAGACCATCGGCGTCACCAATGTGGCGATCGCGCTGCATCCGGAAGTCGAAGTCACGATCACGCTCAACATCGCCCGCACGGCCGACGAAGCCGAACGCCAGGCCAAGGGCGAGACGCTGACCACCGCCGAAGCCATTTATGGCGACGACATCAACGACAACGCCCGGCCGGAAAACTTCTTCGATCCGAATGCCGAGTTCGAAGGCGGCGAAGACAACGCCTGATCTTACCCCGCAGGGATTGGAGCCAAGCTCCGATCACATTGCCGTTATCCGTCCTTTGTGGACCAACGCCCGGGCCTCTCGCCCGGGCTTTTTTGTGCCAAAAGGAACTTTCCGGGTCCCCATATATTGTTGCAGACTAGATCGTCGCGCGTCCTTTGGACGCGCAAAGGACGTTGTGGAATTGGAGTTCGGCGCATAATCCTGTCCGAAAGTCGATTGCGGTTTTCGGGCCATGCGTAAGGCACCCTGGGGACATTAGGTCATGAATATTCTCTTGAAGCGCGTTCTCGATCGCCTGGTTCGCACCGGCAGTCTCAAAGTGACCGGGCCACAGGGCTCGACATTCGTATTCGGCGACGGCAGCGGCGAGCCGGTGCATCTGCACATCAAGACCCGACATGCCGAACGCGCCATCACGTTCGATCCGATGCTGGCGGTGCCTGAATCCTACATGGACGGCGAACTCGACATTCTCGAAGGCGGCGTGCTCGGGCTGATGCGCATTGCCTTCCAGAACATGGGCAGTGGCGGCATCGACGCGACCTGGTCGAAAGCCATCGAGGGCCTGCGTCACGCCTTCCGCCGCCTGCAGCAGATCAACACCGCCTCGCGCTCGCGCCGCAACGTGCAGCGCCATTACGATCTGTCGGGCGATCTCTACCGGCTCTTCCTCGACGAGGACATGCAGTATTCCTGCGCCTATTTCGAACAGCCGGACATGACGCTGGACGAGGCGCAGGCCGCCAAGAAGCGCCATATCGCCGCCAAGCTCAGGCTGAAGGCCGGCCAGACGGTGCTCGACATCGGCTCCGGCTGGGGCGGGCTTGGGCTCTATCTCGCCAAGGCTTTCGACGTCGACGTGCAGGGCGTGACGCTGTCGACCGAACAGCATGGCGTGGCCACCGACCGGGCGCACGCGCAGGGGCTGGAAAACCACGTCCATTTCGAGCTGAAGGACTATCGCGAGCTCAACGAGCGTTTCGACCGCATCGTTTCGGTCGGCATGTTCGAACATGTCGGCGTCAACCACTACCGCACCTTCTTCGACAAGTCCGCGACACTGCTGAAGCCTGATGGCGTCATGCTGCTGCACACGATCGGCCGTTCCGGTGTGCCGTGGGCGACCAGTGCCTTCATCCGCAAGTACATTTTCCCGGGCGGCTACATCCCGGCAATGTCGGAGGTACTGCCGGCGATCGAGAAATCCGGCCTCGTGGTCACCGACGTCGAGATCCTGCGGCTCCACTACGCCGATACGCTGAAGCACTGGGGTCAGCGCTTCGCCGCCAACCGCGACAAGGCCAAGGCGATCTACGACGAACGCTTCTGCCGCATGTGGGAATTCTATCTGGCCGCCTCGGAAGCTGCCTTCCGCTGGCAGGACCTGGTCATCTTTCAGTTCCAGATCACCAAGAAGAACGACACGCTGCCGATGGCCCGCGACTATATGGCCAAATGCGAAAAGGCGCTGGAAATGCGCGACCTGGGCCGCCGCGAGGCGGCTCCCATCGAGAAGCCCGCCAAGCCTGCCCGTCGCCGCAAGGTGGCGGAATAGAAACGGGAACGTTCGTACGCTTTCGCTGTTGGCGCTTGCCTTCGCGCGCCCCTGCCCTGAAAAAGGCCTCGTGATCGTCGCGAGGCCTTTTTCATGAGCTATCTCCTTTATGTTGCCGCGGCCCTGGCCGAGATCGCCGGCTGCTTTTCGGTATGGGCATGGTGGCGGCTGGAAAGGTCGCCGCTCTGGCTGGCGCCGGGCTTCGTCTCGCTCGTCCTGTTCGCCTGGCTCCTGGCACTGGTCGACATCAATGCGGCGGGCCGTGCCTATGCCGCCTATGGCGGCATCTACATCATCGCGTCGCTCGCCTGGCTGTGGCTGGTGGAAGGCGTGCGGCCCGACCGCTGGGATCTTGCCGGCGCGGTCCTCTGCATGGCCGGAGCC
Source organism: Mesorhizobium sp. B283B1A (assembly GCF_020165735.1). Taxonomy (NCBI): domain Bacteria; kingdom Pseudomonadati; phylum Pseudomonadota; class Alphaproteobacteria; order Hyphomicrobiales; family Phyllobacteriaceae; genus Mesorhizobium; species Mesorhizobium sp. B283B1A. The sequence continues at coordinate 2,848 of NZ_JAIUIQ010000001.1, read as the reverse complement.
TCGGTCATCCTGCTCGCACCGCGCGGAGCCTGACCATGGAATTGCCAGCGCCACTTCGCCAAGGGGTCGAGCGCCTGCTTGAAAACATCCCGCTCGCGACCCTGAAGCAAGCGGCGAAAACGCTTTCCGACCGCTACCGTGCCGAGCTGCGCGACGGCCGCCTGCACATGGCGCAGGATTTGGCCGTGCACGCTTATCTCGCGACGCGGCTGCCAGCGACCTATGCCGCGGTCCGCGCCAGCCTCGATGCGCTGAATGAAGCCCGGCCTGATTTCGTTCCAAAATCCCTGCTCGATATCGGAGCCGGGCCTGGTACGGTGCTTTGGGCCACGATGGACCTCTGCCCCGACCTCGAACAGGCGGTGCTCCTCGAAGCCAGTGCGGCGGCACGCAAGGTCGGCGAGACGCTCGCCGCCGGCGCAGTCGCTGCCCGGACCCAATGGCTGGCCGGCGACGCCACCATCGACCTCGCCGATCTCGAGCCGGCCGAGCTGGTGACGTGTACCTATGTGCTGGACGAGATCATTCCGGCATCCCTGCCGAAGCTTGTCGACCGGCTTTGGCACCTCACGGCCGACACGCTGCTCGTTGTCGAGCCGGGCACGCCTGCCGGCTGGCAGAGAATCCTGGCGGTGCGCGCGCGGTTGATCGCGGCCGGCGCGCATCTGCTGGCGCCTTGTCCGCATGAGGCGCCTTGCCCGCTCGCCCCGCCCGACTGGTGCCACTTTTCCCGCCGCGTCGCCCGCTCGCGCCTGCACCGGCTGGCCAAGGAGGCGGAAGTGCCGTGGGAAGACGAGAAGTTCATTTTTGTCGCCGCCTCGCGCCAACCGGCCGCCGCGCGTGGCGCGCGGGTGATCGCACCGCCAAAGTCCGGCTCAGGCAAGGTTCTGCTCAAGCTTTGCGGAACGGACGGCAGCGCCGGCGAAAAACTGCTGACCAAACGCGACGGTGATCTGTTCAAGGCGGCACGGCGCCTGGACTGGGGCGATACGCTGGACGAAGGAGGCGCCTGATCGCCAAGATTGTTCTTGATCTGTTCCAACGACTCGGGTAGGGACTGCGCCTTTCCGAGTCAATCGGAATCGGGGCTTGGAAGCACTCTCCTGTGGACGGTTCGCCGCGCCTGTGAACAACGGGCATCAAGGCTGGTTGGTCATGCGATGATGCAGAAAGGTCAGCATCGATTCGTCTCGTTCTGATATCGAGAAGCCGGGATCGACATCGGGGATATCATGGCAGAGGCAGCACGAAAATTCGGCGTGGCGGAGCAACCGCTCTATCGCGAATCGCCCAACAACATCGAAGCCGAGCAGGCGCTGCTTGGTGCGATCCTCGTCAACAACGATGCCTTCTATCGTGTCTCCGACTTCCTGAAGTCCGGCCATTTCTACGAACCCTTGCACCGCAAGATCTTCGATGTCGCGGCCGAGCTCATCCGCATGGGCAAGGTGGCGACGCCGATCACCTTGAAGACCTTCCTGCCGGCCGACGAGAAGGTCGGCGACATGACGGTGGCGCAATATGTCGTGCGGCTGGCGGTCGAGGCCGTCACCGTCGTCAACGCCACGGACTATGGCCGCGCCATCTACGATCTGGCCACGCGCCGGGCGTTGATCACCGTCGGCGAGGACATGGTCAACATCGCCTATGACGCGCCGGTCGACATGTCGCCATCCGAGCAGATCGAGGATGCCGAGCGCCGCCTTTTCGAACTGGCCGAAACCGGACGCTACGATGGCGGCTTCGAGAGCTTCACAGACGCGGTCAAGACCGCGGTCGACATGGCCAACGCCGCCTATATGCGCGACGGCCATCTGTCGGGCCTTGCCACCGGCATGCGCGATCTCGACCGCCGCATGGGCGGCCTGCAGGCGTCCGATCTGATCATTATCGCCGGCCGTCCAGGCATGGGTAAGACGTCGCTCGCCACCAACATCGCCTTCAACATCGCCGAGATGTATGAGCCGGCGCAGCAGGCCGATGGCTCGTTCAAGGCGGCCAATGGCGGCGTCGTCGGCTTCTTCTCGCTCGAAATGTCGTCAGAACAGCTCGCCACCCGCATCATTTCCGAACAGACGGAAATCTCCTCCTCGAAGATCCGCCGCGGTGAAATCACCGAAATGGACTTCGAGAAGCTGGTCGCCTGTTCGCAGACCATGCAGAAGATCCCGCTGTTCATCGACCAGACCGGTGGTATCTCGATCGCCCAGCTCTCGGCCCGTGCCCGGCGGCTGAAACGCCAGCGCGGCCTTGACCTGATCGTCATCGACTATATTCAGCTGATGCAGGGTTCGAGCGCCAAGTCTTCGCAGAACCGCGTGCAGGAAATCACCGAGATCACCACCGGCCTGAAGGCACTGGCCAAGGAACTGGCCGTGCCGATCATCGCGCTGTCGCAGCTCTCGCGCCAGGTCGAAAGCCGTGACGACAAGCGCCCGCAGCTTTCGGACTTGCGTGAATCGGGTTCGATCGAGCAGGACGCCGACGTCGTGATTTTCGTCTATCGCGAGGAGTATTACCTCAAGAACCGCGAGCCGAAGCTCGGCACGGAAGAATACGTCAAGTGGGAAAACGAGATGAACGAAATGCGCGGCAAGGCCGAGGTGATCGTGGCCAAGCAGCGCCACGGCCCGACGGGCTCGGTGACGCTCGCCTTCCACGGCGAATTCACCCGCTTCTCCGACCTTGCCGAGGAACACCATATCGCGGAGAGGTTTGAGTAGCCTCTTGCCAGCGGTCGCAACAGAAATAGGGAACCAAGGCGCTCTACGGCGCCCCCCTCTGGCCTGCCGGCCATCTCCCCCACGAGGGGGGAGATCGAATTGCGTGTCGGATTTCGCCAGCTTTC